>DGVW01000103.1 GCA_002396005.1 Oribacterium sp. UBA4274 | reverse complement strand
ATGCGCAGCACGCACACATTCGTGTGCAATGTGCTGCTGAACACTCATAACTCTCGTCCTTTTGCTGTGCAAAACGACTACGTTATTCGTGTTCGGGCGGGTCATAAAGTCACAAATCAACGTGCAAGCACGTGATTTGGTACTTTTGACCCTTACATCATATTATATAAACGCAAGTTTTCGACGTTTATTTCTGACACACAGATGCATCAGTCCCATCTGAAAATTTTCTCTTCAGGTATCCTTTCTGTGAGCTGCAGCGCAAGCCATCTCTCCATCTCCTCCGTCAATCTGCGACTATAGTGATACACTCCGTGATCATTTTCATACGGATACTGCACTACCGCACTTCCCGGCATATTTCTACGCATCGACTTGAGATATTCTTCTGACAGTCTGAAACTGCCAACACTTACATCGTGAATTTTTTCCATAGGTATCTCCGAAAATACCTTTTCAAGCATCCTGCCATACTCTACGCGCCAGTCAGGGCAATAAATCATAGGATCAAAACACAGCCTCACTGTAAAGCCCATTTCCAGCGCTTTGCCAATGCTTTTCAGCCGGCTCTCCAGCGTTCCCGTCTTATGTTCATAATGCTCCACCACATAATCAGGAGACAGCGTAAATGCAAATATATTTCTCTCACTCACACAATTTTTCCTGTTGAAGCCTTTTTCCTTTTCACCTGCATTATCTTCCGTGCATTTCAGCAGTTTTTCAAAGTCAATATTTCCGGCCTTTGTCCTCACTTCGATGATAAGATCCTTATGCTCATTGGTGAACCGTATCCATTCTCCAACATATCCCGTCAGCGCCTCCACTGCCATAAGGTCCGTATCATAGGAAACGCACAGATACACAGGATGCTCACGGAGGAGTGCCTCCACCTCAGCAAAGATATCTTCAAGATTCAGAAATATCACCATGTTGCCCGAAGGATACATTCCCTTGAGATAACAGTACTCACAGTCAAAAAGGCAGTTCATCATACAGGAAGTGTAGTAAAAATGTTCATTTCCCATGCTTTGACACACCTCTGCTCCCGGATAAACCAGATTTCCCTGTTTGACAGCGAGTACCAGGGCCTGAGATTCATGCTGCTTCATGTAATTCTGTTTATGCCTGTTAAACACATCTTTATAATGGTCTATCCGTATTACAGAGACTTCCCTAAAGTGACTGAGGATTTTTTCTGCACGTTTTCGGTACATGGGATCCGCCATAACCCGGTCCTCCACATAGATGTGTGACCACGTCTTATTCTGTAATGCTGTTTTTGATTGCATCAAGTACCTTCTTTCCGCCTCGCTTATCAACAGTCGGAAGCTCCGCCTCACGATAGAGTCCTTCCACCGCACTCTGCCAGTTTATGCCGCTGAGCTCTGCATACTTCACATATTGCCTGAACTGATCCTGCATAACTTTTGAGAAGTGTCCGTCCGTTATCACCTTTTCCACAAGAGAAACATCGGAATCCCTCAAAATACCGCTCCCTTTCTCATCTTCCACAGAAACCGCAAGGAGCTTTTCCACATAATCAACAATGGCTTCCACACACAGAGTTACACGTTCCCTTACAAGCTGAGACATCTTCCTCACATCGTAATCATCCTCATGTATACCGCTGTCCGTAACCACTCTCAGAAAGCTCATCTGATGCGGTCCTGCAAAAAATGCTGCCGCCTGATATACTGCTGCCGCCTCCATATCATAGAGATCATAATCCGCCGCTGCCACATCCATAAATGCTGCTGCCCTTTCACTGAGCACCATACTACCGGTAACAACAGATGCCTCCGGAATACTGCAGTTGATAAGCATGTCTGGATAGAAAGTGCAGTCGATATTCTGATCCAGAATCTTATTGATGAGAAAAAGTGAGGCTCCCTGAGAAGTGTCCCTCAACTGTTCGTCCATAACAGTTTTTCCATGCAGCAAAGCCGCTGTCCCAAAGGACAGAATCTGATCAGTCGGTTTGATATCATACTCCGTAAGTGCAGCCGATACCGCTGCAGCGGCTGAAATCGGGCCGACACCTGTAATTGTCAAAACGATTCCCTGTTCCGGATTTTCATAATCAGAATCAGCATTACCTATAGTGTCCCTATCCCCCTTAGATTTTTTCTCTTTCAGGTCATATTGATGCAAAGCTTCCCTTGATGAACAATCGCCTTTCTCCGTTTCGCAATGCATTTTCATCAACGTTTCCGAAACAAATTGTTGAAATCTTGTACTTTCCACTCGCTTCTTCAAACCAAATCTCTTTATAAGAGGCTTTGCCTCAGGATAAAGTGCTGTAAATATAAAAACCATTTTCTCTCCAACATCGCAAGTCTCACTGTAACATATTGATACTCTTTACAGTATAGATGACGCTCCAAATAATACCAACTAAAAAATCCCGGCAGCAGTTTTCCGCAAAACTGTTGTCGGGATAATATCTTATTTTATGCTATGATTCACACATTGCATACGAGCATGTACATCAGCGCTGATCAATGAGCGGCAAATGCTTTTGGCACTCGCATTGTGCCATCACATATCACTGATTCTGCTGATTGTTTGCCTGCTGAGCCATCATATTGTTGTAGGCCGCATTTAGAGCATTGGTATTTCGGATGATGTAGTACATTCCAACCCAAGGACCGATACCGCAGAGAAGTGAACCGAAAACAAACCAAAGCAGTATAGTGGTTCCGCCTTCCTGGAACTGCATGCCGTATCGAGGAGCATTTTCCTGTATACGATTGCCAAACTTGTAGAGCCAAATATAATCGTATATTCCGCAGGTCAGAATACCAAAAACGATATACTCAAGAATACCCTTGGTTTCTTTTCCATCTCCGCGGCAGGTTACATTAACATCCTTTATGATGCAGTGCAGCATGTACAAGCTGTATATGCTGCAGGTGATCAGCCCCAACAGAATGTAGGCAACGATGCTTCTGTCTGTATCAAGGTGAGTAGGAACATATGCATTGCCATTATAAGGCTGAGTTGTCCGGCCATATGCATCGGTCTGAGCAGCACCTGCACCCTGTGCCTGATTCATGCCGTTCTGAGCAGTTCCTGCAGCCTGATACTGAGTTTTTCTGTGTCCTGCCTGGTACTCATTCTTGGCCTGTACCGCCATATCTGAAACATCCTTGAAATCCTTCTTGATTCCATCGGCAAAATTTCCGTTCTTAAGTCCGGAAAATGCATCCAGCTGTTTCTCGCTTACCAAAGTATAAGTGATCACCATCATCGCAACTGAGAAAACGATGCTCAGGAATGCTCCTGACCAAAGATTTGCATAATGATAACCGAATACAAAATTAAAAAATGAGCTGAATATAAGTCTTAAAACTATCGTTATAAGTATAAGCGCTCCTCCGGCAACTGTTCCGACCATGAGCGGCTCTACCTTGTTATCATCCCATTTCTTCCAAACGAGATACATCACAAGTGCCGATATCACAAGGCCGCACATCTTCAAGATATTGATTCCGAAGTTGATAACCCCGTATAACAGTCCCAAAAATCCCTCATCAGCTATACATCCGAATATGCCGAATGCTGACCCGATTACACGGAAGCACTGGAAAAACATAAGCACCAGTGCAACGATGCATAAAACCTGTCCTACTGTTGAAATAGTTGATTTCGGCTGCGGCACATTAGTGTTCGGAGCAGCATTAAAACTGCCATTCATGTTGTTCTCTGTTTGATTGAACTGAGAGTTTGGTACCCCCTCCTTAGATTGATCAAACTGATTACCTGATGCATGGTACTGACCCTGATTGAACTGTCCGTTTTGTGCACCACTCTGCGCCGCTCTCTTTTCTTCGATGCGCTGCGCATACTGCGCTGTCACACTGCTGTCTGAAGATGCCGATGTGCTACTACCATCTGCTTCTGTACCGGCAGAAAATACTCCTGCTGCCGCTGCGCTTTCTCCGACTGCGGCATCTGAACCTAACTCTGAATTTCCTGCCACTGAAGTTTCTGCAGTTTCCTGTATCGGTGCCGAAGCCTTTTCTTCATACTCTGAAACACTATCATTTTCTGGTATACCGGCAGACTCATTGTATCCTGCAAATGATTCTGTATCGACCACTTCTGAAGCAGCTTCTGCTGTACCGACTGCCGGAGACTCCTCCGGAACTGCAGTCTCCTGAGTTTCAACCACCTCCGGCGTTGTATCAATTGCTGTCTCCTGCTGCGTCTGTTCCACTGCAGACTCTGCCTGCATCTTTACCGGATGTCCGCAGTTAGAACAAAATCTTGCTTCGTCATCAATTTTTGAACCACAATTCGAGCAAAACATCTCTCCCCCTCCTACTGTACACATGATGTAATTTTGTTATAAACGGTTCGTATCACTTTCCAGACAAATCCATCCCATGGTCTGAAAACCACGATATCCTGATCCGGCATGAAAAACATACGATAAACGTAAACACCGAGAAAGAGTACAGAAAAAATCACTACCAACCCGCGATAAACATTAGCCGGAATCCTCTTTTTACATAGGATAACGGCAAGTCCCGGTACAGGCAGTACCCACAACGGATGATAGTAAAATGCTCCGGTGAAATCCAACCTCAGCACCCTGAGCCATGCACGACTCATACCACAGCCGGCATCCGAAATCCCCGTCATGAACTTGAACGGACATCCTATACCCAATACCATCTCAAGAAACAGATAGAACCCTATGATGATGCACCATGCTTCGATATCTGATTTCCACTTTCTCAATGCTTAACCCCATTTATATAGATGTAACCTATGACGTGAGTGGTAAATGTAATTTCACTCACTGATGATAAGTATCATAAAGCATCAAATCAACGTGCAGGCACGTGATTCGGCACTTTTGAACCTTACATCCTATTATACAGCATTAACCTGATATAATCGATTGACACTTTTAAGAACGCTATTGTCTTTTATAAAGCCCGGAGTTCATCAGCTTCTTCCTGTATCTCACCCGGACACAGTTTAATCTGATCAACTCACAAGGCGGCTCATCTCTTATTTTTGTACATAAAAAAATTATAGACCTCTTTCTATTGGAAATTATCCTGCAAAAGTTTATAATGCTCTTTCGTTATTGAAATCAAGTACTATCAACCCGGCTCTGACCGCCCCTGAAAGGGGAATTATTATCTAAAGCTGGTCCAGTACTTCATATAATAGAAGGAGGATTTATGGAAGTAGATATGACCAAGGGGAATCCGTTTCCCATTATACTCAAATTCATGATACCGCTCTTTATCGGAAATGTTTTCCAGCAGCTCTACAACATGGCGGACACCATCATCGTAGGCCGTTTTGTCAGCTCAGATGCATTGGCCGCCGTCGGAGCCACCGGTAACATCATGTTTCTGGTGCTCGGTTTCTCCCAGGGACTATGTACAGGATTTACAGTTCTTACAGCGCAAGCCTTCGGAGCGCAGAATTATAAAAGAGTCAAGCGAAGCGTTGCCAACGGCATACTGCTGGCTCTCATAGTTATCATTCTGGTCACAGCATTATCAGTGTCTCTCATGAGGCCGCTCCTGCACCTCATGAACACGCCGGTCAACATCTATAACGATTCCCTGACATACATCACCATCATCTGCCTCGGAACTGTTGCCAGCGTTTACTACAACCTCCTGTCAGCATATATACGCGCCATCGGGAACAGCCGCGTTCCGCTTTATTTCCTGATTTTCAGTGCCTGTATCAATGTAATCCTCGACCTGGTTTTCATAGTATTCGGACATATGGGTGTTGCCGGAGCCGCATGGGCCACCAATATCTCTCAGGGCCTGTCTGCTCTACTCTGCCTCATTTTCATCCGCACCAAAGTACCGGTGCTTTGGCCTAATGCTTCTGACTGGCGCATCAATATAATTGATACCAAGCATCAGATGTCGGTAGGTATACCTATGGCTCTCCAGTTTGCCATCACCGCTTCCGGAACCATGGTCATGCAGTCAGCTATCAACCTGTTCGGTTCCACAGCAGTTGCCTCCTACACAGCAGCCAACAAGCTGCATAATGTTATGACTCAGGAAATGCCGGCTATGGGACAGGCCATCGCCACTTACTGCGGTCAGAACTATGGTTACGGAGACAGCCGCAGAATCAGCAATGGCATAAGAGCCGCCGTTATCATCGAAATCATATATTCGATCATCGGTGCCATCGGAAGCAACCTGTTGCTGAAACCTGTTATGTCCATATTCTTTGCAAGCTCAGGTTCTGCTGCAGATGCAGTTCAGGGAACTGCTGCCGCCCTCGATACCATCACACTGATGATGCCATGGGCAAGCACCTATATCCGCATAGCTACCATGTTCTACATCCCGTTAAGTTTTATCTTCATCTTCAGAAACGCCATGCAGGGATGCGGTCACGGTTTCCTGCCTATGATGGGCGGTGTGGTTGAGTTTTTTGCGAGACTCGTTGTTGCACTCATCGCCATGCATGTTATGAGCTTCCCGCTTGCAGTATTCTGCGATCCTGCGGCATGGCTCGCAGCGGGAGTATTTACCGCCGTCGCATATCACTTTGTTATGAAAAAGATTCGTATAGAATTGAATGGAAGTATAAGCTCAAAAAAAGGACCGCTTTTCTAAGGCGGTCCTCATATATAATACTACTTATTATTTAAATATACCCTGGAACTCAGTGTTACGTTCCCTTACTATCTAGTACTTCGGTTTGTACCTCTTTTCTTAGATTTCTATTTAAATATTATAAATATCTCTTCGATAAAACTTTTATATCTTACGGATATCATCTATAAATAGATTATTTCTATATTCAGTTTTGAATTTCATTATTCAATTATCAGATCGACTAATATTAACTTATTACTTGAATTTCTATTTTATTAATCTTTCAAAGTATTCTTCTTTTCAGATTTTTTATTTTCCTGACCTCCCTTAAAGGTCTTCAACTAATTTTCGTTACCTGAACTTCTTTGTCGATCTTCCCTTTGCAATAATACCATCCGGGCTTTTTTAGAAATATTCCGAAGATGCACTTCTCTACTGGTTCGAACTGTTTTCCATCAGATGTACGGTCTGATGTCGTTCTCACATCTTTCTTCTTTTTAAGCCTTCCAGAGGATACTATTGACTAACTGATCTGGTGTCATGTCTTTGCACCTCTTACTTTCTACGGTCTAGTTTCGCAGGTTCATCTCCTGCACTTTAGTCAACCGGCCCTTCATCCTTTCTCGTCAGATGAACTTTTCTGTTGACTTGTTTTTCTTTTGATGTATTTATAATAACAGCGAATTATTATTTTGTAAAGCGTTATTTTATAAAAGATATTTTTATTTTAATGTTTTTTCTAAGCGTTTTCAGAAATAAATATCTTTTAGTTATTCTGTCCAAAGGCAGGTCCTATATTCTTTTTTGACACTCACATCATACTATCTGAATTCAAATATATGATTCCAATTATCCAAACTAAAAAGAGCGTCCGATCATCTCAGACGCCCTTTCTATATAGTTAATCATAATACTTCTAACGCCACCTACTTTAATCCAAGCAATGAACTAACCTCTTTAGCAAGAGTCACAATAGCATCATCTCTTTGCACGTAATCCTTTGGAATATCATCATATGTACGGACATATCCGGTTGTTCCCTTTTTGAATGTAATGATCTCCGACTCATTAGGAAGAACCATTCCGTACTCCTGTGTTGCCACACGATAGATATAATCAGGATTCACAGCGCCGTCAATTTTGGCCTGAAGATCACTATTTTTCAGTTTCAAATCATTGAGCTCATTACGGTATCTCTCGATGCGTTCAAGCCTTGTGTCCAGTTGTGTATCCATCTTGATGCAATAGTAAGAACTGGCAAATATAAAAACCAATGATATCACAAGCGCTGTACAGCAGATACGATCCAGCACAACTGTCGGAATCGTCCTCAGGAATGGTTTAACCCTGCTCTTATCCAACACGTAATCCATCCTGATCTGGCCGTTTCTGCTGCGGTAAAGTCTAAGTTGATTTCTGTGTCCTCTCTGCTCTATAAAAACAGTCCCTGCAGCCGCTTCAATATTTTCAGCTTCGGCAGCTTTGATATCAATGTTCTCAACCTCAACAGCATTAATTGTATTGCCATCTACTATATACTGTTTCAATTCCCGCACCCCTTACATAATTCTGACTTTTGAAATATTTTTTTCGAAATCAGAATATTATAATTATTATTTTTAATTTTATATCCCCGTACAAACTCAAAAGTAATTATCTAGCAATAATTATACATATAACTGGCTTTTAAATCATCCTTTTTTGCAGAAAAGTGTAATAATTTTTATAAAGTAATCTTAGCAATAAAATAAATAGTAAAATGGGTTGAAATTACGGGATTCTGCTATCCATGAAAATTTTATCTTATTTTGGGAGATTTTTAAGCGCATCCATACGTATTTTTTTATGTTTTGCACTTATTTTTAATTTGATTTTGAAAAATGTTACAATTTTATAAGATTTTGAAATAAATTTTTGTAAGAAATATTGTTTAGAGTTTGGAAAATTCCGTAATTATGATATTTCAACTTTTTAAAATATTGATTAGATGCACTATTCTCAAATTCAAAAAAGTGCACATATCCTCTTCACCACTAAATCCCCTTGTACCATAAAATCACGTCCTATCTCCTATTGTTCAAAGCCAGGTATGCTGACACCCAAGAATTATAACACAGAAAAAGTCCCCCAGGTTTTCCTGAGGGACTTGAGAAGCGCGAGACGGGGGCGCTACATGCCCTTTGGCATGTGTTTAGCGCCGACCGAGCCGGCAGGCGAGACGAACTCTGCCCTCGATCATAGATCGAGGGAGCCGCGCGGCTTTGAGCGGTTCATGGGATTCCGTTAGGAATCCTGCTTTGTTAGGTTCGATCCTCGTTGAAACGTGAAAACTCCCTCAGGCTTTCCTGAGGGAGTTGAGAAGCGCGAGACGGGGATCG
>DGVW01000090.1 GCA_002396005.1 Oribacterium sp. UBA4274 | reverse complement strand
TTTGCATATGCAATCGATAAATCGATATTTGTAGGGATCTTCTATAAGCGAAAAGCTTGATAACTTCAATTTGCCAGAGGACATGATGAGAAAGAAATTATTATTTATTATTTATTATTTATGGTTTTATATTTATATCTTTTTTTTATGGATTTAATCTTCAGGCACCTTCACTTTCGGTAGATTTTGGCGATGGTACTATGTACGCAGTATGTTATACAGAAGCGGGAAGGTTAATAAATAATATAGTTAGCGCTATTTTTGCAATCATAATGATTATTCCGTTGATTATAGATTTATTGAATAAAAAAATAAAATTAACGTATAAGATATGGCCTATATTGGTTAGTTATACCATTGCCTTGGGTATATGTTTTATTATAATTTTCCATTATAATCCTATAGCAGATTTATCACACAAGGCATTTATATTTTTTAATGAAAATGTCGTAAAGATGCAATATTTGGAAATCCTTTGAAACTCCTGGGCGGGTTTGTTATTTGCAAGAATGCGCATAATCAAAAGATAGCCTTTTTTTATAATTGCGCATAATCAAACAGAATGGTATAATGTGCGTATAATCAAAGAATGAACAACAACAATTGACGCGTATAATCAAACACATGAGATAATCATGAGGAGTAAGAATATGATTCTAAGAAGAAAAATGTATAACAAACTGCTTGATTGGAAAAATGAATGTCAGGGTACAAAGGCGATAATGGTTGAAGGCGCCAGACGTATTGGAAAATCTACGATTGTAGAGGAATTTGCAAAGCAAGAATACGAATCATATATTCTTATTGATTTTGCGAAAAAGGATAAAACTGTAGAAGAGTATTTTACTCAATATCTAAATAAATTGGATGACTTCTTTATGTTGCTTGGAACATATTATGGAGTGAATCTTATACCGAGAAAATCGGTATTGATTTTTGATGAAGTTCAGATGTTTCCTCAGGCTAGAGCTGCGATAAAGTATCTTGTTGCGGACGGCAGATTCGACTATATAGAAACAGGATCGTTAATATCGATTAAGGAGAATGTGAAAGATATTGTGATTCCTTCAGAAGAGAGAAGTGTTACGATGTATCCGCTTGATTTTGAAGAGTTCGCGTGGGCGCTAGGGGAAGAGCAACTTTTGAATTATATAAAAAGTTGTTTTGAAAAAAGAGAACCTTTGGAAAGAGGTATGCATAATAAGGCGATGATGCTCTTCAAGCAATATATGTTAGTTGGAGGTATGCCTAAGCCGGTTATTCTTTACATCGAGAATGACAAGAATTTTAATCTGGTAGATGCTGAAAAGAGAGATATTCTAAAACTATATCGCAATGATATTATGAAAATTAAAGCTCAGTATAGAGGAAAAGTGTTAGCAATATTTGATCAAATACCGGGATTGTTGTCAGGACATGAAAAACGAGTAGTATTTAAAGCTATTCAGGAAGGCAGTTATGCAGATCAATACAGCGATACATTTTTTTGGCTATCTGATTCCATGATTTCTAACGAATGTTTCCTATGTAACGATCCCAATGTGGGACTATCGATAAATGAAGAACGTACTTATGTGAAATGTTACTTAGGAGACACTGGACTTTTGGTTAGTCATGCTTTTGATGAGAACGAATTACTTGAGAGTGAAGTGTATTCTCAGATACTTAATGATAAACTTTCAATTAATGAGGGTATGCTTTATGAAAATGTAATTGCACAGATGCTTGTAGTAAATGGACACAAATTATATTTTTATACTCATTATTCGATTGAAAAGCATAGAAATGACATGGAAATTGATTTTATAATTTCCAATAATAGTAAGCTGAAATATCAGATGTATCCTATAGAAGTGAAATCAGGAAAAAGATATACCACAACTTCATTAAATAGATTTATCGAAAAATACAAATCTAGAATTGGTGAGAGTTATATTATTCATCCAAGAAATTTGGTTGTAAAAGATAACATTATATGCATTCCTGCATATATGACGTTTTGTTTGTGATTTTAGCAGAGATTGGCGGATATATCTTTTGATAGAAAATATGATGTAGCTATAAAGTCTTTGAATAACTGTGCCGTAGTCACACCCAGGTTTTTTTACATAGGACAGTTATTTCGAAAGAGATAGCTGTCCTTTTTTTATGTTCGCCCACATGTACTTTTAGAATACCGAATCATTGCGATCCCACCCCAGCTCCCACGAAAAAGTGGTTTTAAATACTGCGTATAACACAAAATTCAGGCTTCGAAAAGCTGAGGATTGTTTTGGCTATCATCATATCCATGGTTATCATCTTCCTGTTTTTCGGGGATATCAAGGCCTCTCTTATCGTAGGCAGTTCTATCCCTACGTCAATCCTGGCGGCTCTTATCATGATGAGCGTTATGGGATATTCCCTCAATATGATTACACTTTCAGCATTGACGCTGGGTGTTGGTATGATGGTAGATAACTCTATAGTCGTACTGGAAAGCTGTTTCAGAGTTACCGCAAAGTATGAAATTTTCATTGATTGGTTCTTTTACACTGCTCTGGCTCACCGATGTTTCTATAAGTATGGTTTCCATGGTAGGCTTCCTGATGTTTA
Organism: Oribacterium sp. UBA4274; assembly: GCA_002396005.1. GTDB lineage: Bacteria > Bacillota > Clostridia > Lachnospirales > Lachnospiraceae > Oribacterium. The sequence goes on along the minus strand of DGVW01000090.1, from coordinate 5,941 downwards.
TAGGTACTGCAGTTAACAATGGTATCCTGTATGTTGATACAGCTAATCAGTACAGAAGTACCATGGAGTTTGACGAAGCACTCATCGAGGCTGGTGCAACACGTATGAGACCTATCCTCATGACTACATTGACAACTGTTATTTCCATGATTCCTATGGCTTTGGCAATCGGAAATGCTGGCTCCATGAATCAGGGACTTGCTATCGTAAATATAGGAGGTCTTACTGCTTCGACCATCCTGTGTCTTCTGATGCTTCCGGTATATTATTCAGTCATGACGCCAAAGAGCAGGAGAGATGCACAGGCTATTCATTCAGAACTTGATGATGAGGTGTGATAAGTTATTTGAAAAAGTCCTATATGCCATTGATGAATTCATGTCATAATGATATCAAGGTAAAATGAAAAAGTATTGAATTTAATTGATCAGCATTTGAGGTGGCGAATAATGAGTACTGCAATTTATGTGGGAGTATCAGAATGTGATCAAAAACCAATCAGTATACAGTCTGGTAGTTTGGAGCATGAGTTATCGGCTGTGTCAGGAGACAAAACAGAATGGACTGTAGCGAGAAATGGTTTTTCTGTTCAGGAAATATCGGATGAGCTGTTTGAAAGGATGAAAGCCGGGAATACCTATAAAAAAGGATGCATTGTTCCGCGTGATGATCTTCGGTATATTTTAGCTCTTCACAAAGATAAGGATGGTCATATCCATCAGGGGGAAATGGTTGTACATGAACTGATCGCGGATGACGTTTTGGAAATATTTGAGAAGCTTTATGATGCGGATTATCCTATTGAGCGAATGGTACTTCCTGATAATTACTTCTCGGATGATGAAGCAATGATGTCTGACAACAACTCATCAAGCTTTAATTTCAGGTACATATCGCATACTGACAAGATTTCTAAACATGGTCTGGGGATGGCAGTAGATATCAACACACTGTACAATCCCTACTATAAATTGGTGACAAATGATGACGGAATCCGGGAAGAAGTAATTGAACCTGCCGCGGGAAGACCTTATCTGGACAGGACGCAGAACTTTGACTACAAAATAGAACAAGGTGATCTGTGTTATACATTATTTAAAGAAAAAGGATTTGAATGGGGAGGAGACTGGACAGACAGAAAAGATTATCAACATTTTGAATTGCCTACCTACATCACAGAGAAGTATTCTGAAATGTATAGCAAGTATACAGATTCTTCAGGATACAAAAATATCCGGTAAAAGAAGAAAAGATGATATGGTCATAAAAAAACATTGTATATATTTACTTTACAGCTTTTTGATGATTCTTATCGGACTTTCCGTTACAGCATGCGGAACAAAGATAAGAGATACAGACTATGGGGTGTTCCTTAGTATTTCAGATGACATGGAATCTATCAGTGATTATGATACTGTGGTCATTGATGCACAGTATTTTTCAAAGGAAGATATCGATGCTTTCCGTGCGGAAGGACACACCGTATACAGTTACATAAATGTGGGATCTATAGAGAATTTCAGGGAATACTATCCGGAGTATCAGGATCTGACAATCGGAGCATACGAAAATTGGGATGAAGAATTCTGGATAGATGTATCGGACAGACGCTGGCAGGATTTTATGATGAGCGATTTGATCCCGTCTCTTATCGAGAAAGATGTTGATGGATTCTTTGTAGATAATTGCGATGTGTATTATCAATATCCAAGTGAAGATATCCTAAATGGTCTGACCAATATATTACGATATTTAGTTAGCACCGGAAAAACCGTTATCATAAATGGTGGTGATACATATCTGGATGCCTATTGTCAGGGTGGCGGTCGATGGGATGATGTGATTACCGGCATCAATCAGGAAACTGTATTTTCAAAAATACTATGGGAAAAGAACAGTTTCGGAACTGCTTCGCAGAAAGATCGGGAGTATTTTCAGGATTATATAGAACGTTATGCCCAAAAAGGAGCTGAGATTTATCTTTTGGAGTATACGCATGACGACAGATTGATTCGCGAGATTCGTAAGTATTGTGAAAAGAATGGATTCAATTACTACATAGCAGACTCGATTGAACTTGACTAAAAAATTGCCTGATAGAAAATAAACTACATACATAAGGATGCCTTATTTTTTGCTTGAAATATGACGACTCTAATTGTGTATCTTAGGCATAAGGAAGAATTATTTTAAGCTTCACTGATGTTTAAAGCTAATTGTTTAAAGTTACAATGATTTCAGATATTTATAATATCTAAAATGTATAAGGAGCAATTTTGTGTATATCTTTCCGGAAGAGTTAAGAAAATCATATGAGAATCTGAGTATTCCTATGCTTGTAATAAGCCCCGAAGAAGACGGAAGCTTTTCTCCGGTTATCGTGAGTAAGGGGTTTCTGGAGTTTAATGCTTTATCCATGGAGGATTTAAAGGAATATTATGGTAAAGACTTCAATATAGGACTTTATGAAAAAGTTCATCCTGATGAAAGGTCTAAACTCAGAATAATCACAATAGATTTTCTGAACAAGCGGTCAAAGTATGATCTGACCTTCAGAGTCAGGCGAGAGGATGGATACCATCTTATTCATGCCACAGGGTATTGGCAGACTATGGAGGATGGAACTGAGCTTCCGTTTTTGGTATTTGCAGACGTTCATCGACATGAAGAACGTCTCGTAGAGATTGTACAAAAATATAAGCTGTTTCAGAAGGATGATTTTTATACTGATGCTCTGACCAATCTTCCGAATGTGAATTATGTAAATAAGCATGGCTATGAAAAACTGGAGCAGATCCGGTCCACAGAGGGTACGCCGGTAGTTCTTTATATAGACATTGATTCAATGCAGTCCTACAACAGAAAATATGGTATCGAAAAGGGCGATGAGCTGCTCATTCTGTTGGCGGATGTTCTGTCTGCAACATTCCCTCACGGACTTGTAGCAAGAGAATCTTCTGATTATTTTGCTGTCATGGACAAGTTCTATGGACAGGAGGATTTGGAAAAGAGACTGGACAGTATCAACAATAAGATAAAGAGCAGGGCTTATGGTACCACAACAGGGATCAATGCAGGTATTTATGTCTGCGATAAAGATGTCACCATGACAGAGGCTGTGGACCATGCCATAAGGGCAAATAAGCTTGTGGGAGAGGATTTAAACAAATTCTTCAAATTATATACTACCGAGGATGACACTCTCTATAATAATGAGAGATATATCATAGAACATTTTCAAAAGGCCAAGGAAGAGGGCTGGATCAAGGTATTCTATCAGTGCTTCTTAAGGGTTGAAACCGGCAATGGTATGGGTTTTGAAGCATTGGCAAGGTGGATCGATCCTGAAAAGGGCATGATAAATCCAAACGATTTTATCCCGGCTTTGGAAAAATATCACCTTATGCATGAGCTTGATCTGTATATCTTTGAAACAGTCTGCAAAGAGATAAAAGTTCGTTATGAGGCCGGACTCCCGCTGCTTCCGGTGTCAGTTAATTTCTCCAGACAGGATTTTGACTACATCGATGTTGTTGATGAGATAAACAGACTCTACGATGAGTACGATATCAGTCAGTATGGTATCAATAAGGGTTATTTTTTTATTGAGATCACAGAGCAGGGAATGGCGACGGCCACCGATAATTTCCATAAACAGTTGGCCAAAATCAGGGAAAATGGTTATAAGCTTTGGGTAGATGATTTCGGAAGTGGATACTCTTCCCTTAATGTCTTTAGCGATTTTGACATTGACCTCATAAAGTTTGACATGAATCTCTTACGTAATCTTGATGTCCATAACGGAACCAACAGAGTACTGATCAAAGCCATGATCGATATGGCGCATAAGCTTGGAATACATACTCTGTGTGAGGGACTTGAGACGGAAGATCAGAGACAGTTCCTCTTAAGCTCCGGGTGTGAGCTCGCTCAAGGGTATCTGTATCATAAGCCGGAAGGTCTGGACTCTATCATGGCGCGACTGGATAAGGATATTCAGATTCCAAAGTGGGAGACAGAAGATGAGAGGATTCAGAGAGATGCCAGTCTGATTGTTGACCTTGAGCATAATGAGAAAATGATGGATGGATAAGCCTATTCAATTGTGATACTATTTAAATGAAAAAAACTATATTTAGTTCCCTGCAGATATGTAGGGGACATTTATTCATGTAAAATAGTTTAAATCAAAGGGGAGAACATAATGAGAAAGAAAAGCTTTGCTATTATTTCTGCGATGGTTATCTCATCAGCAGCGTTTTCAGCATGCAACAGTACAAGTGTACCGGAGGCTGCAGTTGGCTCTGTGACTGAGGGGACAACCGCTGTTGAAACAGAGGAAGCTACTGAAGCCGCAGAGGAATCCGGTGCTGAAGGCGATAAGGAAGCGGCAGATCACGTTGCGGAACTTATCGATGCCATATATGTGCAGGAGAGAACCGAAGATACTGACAGGTTATGTACAGAGGCAAAAGTAGCCTGGGATGGTCTTACAGATGAGCAGAAGGAACTTGTTGAGGGGGAGAATGCGGATCCCGATTACTTCGGGCGAGACACAGGTGATGCATCCAAGGATGATCCGCTGAATGCTGACGAGATAGGTGATAAGGAGCTTCTGGTTGTAAGCTTCGGAACATCCTTTAATGACAGCAGAGCAGAAGATATCGGCGGTATCGAGAAAGCACTTATAAAGGCTTATCCTGACTGGGCGGTTCGCCGTGCATTTACATCACAGATCATCCTGAATCACATACAGGCGCGTGATGATGAGAAAATCGATAATATCGAGCAGGCCCTGGACAGAGCTGTTGAAAACGGAGTTAAGACTCTCGTAGTTCAGCCTACACATCTCATGCATGGTGCTGAATATGATCAGCTTACAGATACAATTTCGGAGTATGAGGACGAGTTTGAAACAGTCGTAATCGCTGAGCCGCTTCTCGGTGAAGTGGGTGATGATGCTGAAACAGTAAATGCCGACAAAAAGGCTGTTGCCGAGGCTGTAACCGCAGAGGCTGTCAAGGCAGCAGGATACGATGATCTGAAGGCAGCAGACGGAGACAGTACAGCATTTGTATTTATGGGACATGGCACTTCACACACAGCCAGTGTGACCTACAGTCAGATGCAGACACAGATGGATAAGCTCTCCTATGATAATGTCTTTATCGGTACTGTTGAAGGCGAGCCTAAGGAAACTTCATGTGAAAATGTAATCGAAGCCGTAAAAGCTGCAGGATATAAAAATGTAGTTTTGAGACCACTTATGGTTGTTGCAGGTGATCACGCCAACAACGATATGGCCGGGGATGAAGAGGATTCCTGGAAGAGTGCATTTGCAGCAGCAGGAGCCTTTGACAAGGTAGATGTGCAGATAGCGGGACTTGGCGGCATCGATGCAGTTCAGCAGATTTATATAGAGCATGCCGGGGATGCTATAGAGAGTATTGAAGAGGGCAGAACCAAAGAGAGCACTGAGGCAGTAGGAAAACTTGAAGACGGAGAGTATACGGCAGCATTTACAACAGACAGTAGCATGTTCCATGTAAATGAAGCAAAGGACGGAAAGGGCGAGCTCACAGTAAAGGATGGAGAGATGACTATCCATGTTTCTCTCGTTTCCAAGAATATCGTGAAGCTTTACCCCGGAACAAAGGAGGATGCTGAGAAGGCGGGAGCCGAAGTGCTGGAGCCGACAACCGATACAGTAAAGTACAAAGACGGCACAGAAGAGGAAGTGTACGGATTTGATATACCTGTCAAGGAACTGGACGAGGAATTTAATCTCGCCATACTTGGTGCAAAAGGTAAGTGGTACGATCATAAGGTGAAAGTTTCGATAGTTTAATAAGACTAAATATAGATAGCAGGAGATTGGGACGGTAGAAACCGCAATCTCCTGCTATTTTTGTGTGTATGAATTTCTCAAAATACCGAATTA
>DGVW01000075.1 GCA_002396005.1 Oribacterium sp. UBA4274 | reverse complement strand
AAGAATTCCTCCTAAAAAATGAATAATTACATGAATGCGATTATTTAATATATGAACCTTACAAAAAGGATATCATACTGTTTAGAATTATAACATTTCCGCCATAAAATGCAAAGAAATCACAGTCAGTACCCAAAAAAATACAATGAAAATGCATAAAAAGAGGAATCCCTACCAATTTACTATAGTATAAATTGTACAAAATAAAAACCAATTTTCATTTCAAGCCCTGATCCGGAACTAAAATCAAACATTTTAATGAATTATGATTATTTCTTCATAGCCACTCAGACCAGTCCGGGGCAAATATTCGATTATTGTTATATAAATATCAAAGGCTCCATATACAAATACTGTATATGAAGCCCTCTATCTATATCATATTCTGACAATTCTCATTTTTTATTTCTGCCCGTTAGCTGCAATAAAAAGTTGCAAATCATCCGTTCACTGCAGGTCCTTCACCGATGAGCCCCTCATCTACAGCACTTCCTCCAAATTGAGGCACCGGTCCCTCAGGTATATCTGCCTGTCCGTCAGTCTGAGGTAATGATGGACCTGCCACAATCACTTCATCTGCTGTTTCTGCCTGAGTTTCCTCTGAACTACTCTGATCAGCAGCGCTGCCTGTATCCTCCTCTGAAGATACCGCCTCCGCAGACGAACTTTCGTTTTGGTCAGCTATCGTTTCACCATTTTCATCCGTTGCAGCAACTGCTGCTGATTCTGCAGCAAGCGAAGCAGCAATATCCGCTGCGTACTTCTTAGGTGTATGTCCGCTATAATGTGTGTAATGGTCCTTTACCTTTTCTGTAGTTCCATCGGCATTATGTATGATCTTATACGCCTGCCATTCGGAACCTGCGCTTCCTTCCGATTCTTCACCTTCTGTAATGATCTGTGCGGCAGGAACAGGCAAGTCTGTCGCTTTCTCGGAAACGAGCTCCCATGAAACACCCTCCGGCAGGATTCTGATACCATATATCTGGACATTCATGGTCTGGTCCTCATACCATGCGCGTATTCCTATGGCATGATCTGAATTGTTGACAAACTTATAGTCAGGACCCGGCCAAGATACCGTCGCATCAGTTCCCGGAGTTACATATGTAGGAGCAAAAGTATGCGAACGTCTGTATGTTGTTGTAAGTCCGGCACGGAATACAGCATTATACAAGGTTGATGAAACCTGGCAGACACCGCCGCCGACTTCGGTCACAACCTCTCCCTCGTTATAGGCAGGAGCTCCGCCGTAACCCTTCTCTTCCGTACGCTGTCCTACTGTCTCATTGAAGGAAAACTCCTCACCCGGCTGAAGCACTGTACCGTTAATGGCCGCTGCAGCCCTCTTTATATTTCCGTTACGTACAGAGTTGGCCGTTGTATTCGTTGTAAAGGAGCCGATGGTCTGATACTTATCTTTTATAGAAGAAACGGACGCTGAGATCTTGCTTCCATCAGCATCTATAGAAGCATCATACTTATGTCCATTGATAGCTTCCATAACTTTGGCAGCTGTTGCTGAAGCATTAACCTCATATCCATCTACAGAGCCCCCGAAGACAAACTCTCCACTCGAAGAATCATAGGATGTAATATCACCGTTTTTAGGGCTCATCTTCCATACCACAGCAAGCTGGGACATGTAATCTGTAATCTGAGCTGTAAAATCAGGAAGCGCAAGTGCATAATCCGCAGATACAGCTTGTGATGCGCTTGTTTCTTCTGATTCTGTTTCAGAAGACTCTTCGATTTTCTGCTCCGCCTTCTCTTCACAGTCCGCAAAAATCTGCTCTACCATCTCATCAAGATTCAATGCAATAAGATCAGGTATGGCAAACAATGTCTTTTCCGGTCTGATCGTGATTCCGGCATAAGGGTCATCAACCTGTACAGTCTGCTCCGAGCCATCATTGTCTGCCTGTTCCGCAGCAGTTTCCGCCTTGGCTGTTTCCGCAGTCTCATCACTTCTGGAAAGCTCCGGCATTAAAAAATCATCCATAGAAGGATTTGTATTATTTACTGTAAGGTTCCAGTTATAAGTTGCCTCGATAGCGGCTTTAACCTGTTCGCGGTTCATACCGTTGATATTGACAAGTCCTGCATCCGGTGCAAAAGAGCTTACATCAATATATATATCATCATGTATAATGTTAGGATCGTACACCTCTGTAGCGGCCAGTGTTGATTCTTCCACTCTTCCGGAGGAATCACCGCCCGTCAATTCGCTTTTCAGCAGTATGAAAAGACCCGCTGCAACTATGATAACCGCCGCCGCAAGTCCTATAACAATGCCATAATTTGAGCCATTATCATCTTTTCTTCTATTATTATATCCGTTTGATCTCACGCTTCCGTAAGAAGTTGTCTTCCCTTTGGAAGCAGTATATCTTGTATTACCACTCGCTGCCCGCTGACTGTTCCTTGATCTGGACTGTCCCCGCAATCTGGAAGCAGCACGGTTTTTGACTGAATCATCATATCTATCTGCCATAGAATTTATCCCCACTAAGTCCTATATATAAACAAATTCTTTCACAATGCCTATAATCTTATCAGCATAAATAATTTTTGTATATTGTGATTTTCATTAAATCAACGACAGAATAATGTAAGAAGCATGAACAGTTTTTCTATTCCCCTTACCATCAAGTCGGCATTTCTGTGCAAGTGTCTCCGCCTGGCACAATCAAACAAGAAGTCTCAGGAATCACTGTTTTGCTTCCTGTTTAAAGGTACCGATAGCCGTTTTAGGATTATTATGAAAATAATCGTATACCTGCCTTGCTGAATAATCATCCATAGACGGACAATGGATGAGTTCCTCCAATGGCGCCACACGAATATGGTCAATATCGCCAAAACGTTTCATAAGCGCCTTTTTACGCACTTCTCCTACTCCCTTAATCTCATCGAGCAATGACTTTATCTGGTTTTTGTCCCGGAGTGAACGATGATAAGTAATCGCAAATCTGTGAACCTCATCCTGTATACGTGTGAGAAGTTTGAACGCTTCGCTTCCTTCATCAATAGGCAGTTCTTCATCATTATAAAGAAGTGCTCTCGTTCTGTGATGATCATCTTTAACCATACCGCAAACTTTAACCCGGTCAATACCCAATTCGTCAAGCACTCTGAGACAGACATTGACTTGTCCGCGGCCACCATCCATACAGATGAGATCCGGGAAGTTTGAAAAAGATCCCAGCTCATCATCTTTTCCGGCAGAAGCATTATCCTTCATCTCCTTAAGTCCATGCTCAAAGCGTCTTGTCAGCATCTCATACATGGAAGCATAATCATCCGGCCCCTGTACAGACTTGATCCTGAATTTTCTATAATCGTTATTCTTAGGCTTTCCGTTTTGGTAAACCACCATTGAGCCAATATTAAGAGCTCCCATTGTGTTGGAAATATCATAGGATTCAATTCGTAAAGGCGGCGTACTTAGCCCGATTATCTCCTGAAGTTCTTTAACCGCTTTGGCGCACTTCGCATCCTGTTCCCTATACTGCTGTCTGTAACGATTCATCAGAATTCCGGCATTGGTGATGGCCAGCTCAACCAGTTTTTCCTTCTTGCCGATCTGAGGAGTGATAATGCTAACCTTTTTGCCTTTCTCTGTGCTTAACCACTGTTCGAGAATGTCTTTGTCGGGAATTTCTGTCTGAACCCACAGCTCATGCGGTATAAAAGGTGTGCCATTGTAGTACTGTTCAATGAAGTCATTCAAAATGGTCTCATCTGTTTCTTCCTGATCAATGTCAATAAATTGATGATCCCTTCCGATGATCTTACCGTCTCTGACAAAAAATATCTGAACTATACAATCAGAGAATTCACGGCGCATACCAATGATGTCTCTATCCCCTGAGTCATAGGCAACTATCTTCTGTCTGTTCTGAATTGCTTCTATGGACTTGATTAAGTCTCTCATCTCAATGGCCGTTTCAAAATCAAGGTTGTCAGAAGCTCTCATCATCTTACGGTTAAGTTCTTTTACGATATCATCGTATTTTCCGTTCAGAAAATCCACAGCTTTATCTACCTGGATTTTATAGTCAGCTCTTGACTGTCTGCCTATGCACGGCCCGTCACACTGATGTATGTCATAATACATACATTTATTGGTAAGGGGCGCGTCTTCAGCAAACACTTTATTACAGTTTCTTATATGAAAGGTTCTTCTGATAAGGTCGATAACCTCATTAACCTGGTCATTAGACGCATAAGGTCCGAAATATTTGGCTTTATCGGTTGCCCTTTTTCTCACCTTAAGTACCCTCGGATACTGTTCCATAGTCACTTTTATATATGGGTAAGTCTTATCATCCTTAAGCAAGGTATTGTACCTTGGCTTATGCTCCTTTATGAGATTGTTCTCCAGCATAAGTGCTTCCAGTTCAGAATCCACAACAATATACTCAAACCTCTCAACAAGACTCACCATCTGCTGTATCTTCACAGACTTTTTATACGATTTCTGAAAGTATTGCTTTACACGGTTGCGAAGAACCTTTGCTTTTCCTACATATATAATCTCATCCTTTGGGCCATGCATAAGATAGACTCCCGGTAATGCAGGGAGTTTTTTCAGTTCTTCATCAAAATTAAATTTACTTTTATCTCTCATCCTAATCTGTTCTCACTTAACTCCGTCCAAAACTAAAAAACGCCGCAAAACAAATACTGTTTTGCGACGGATTTTATCACATATTATCGTGTTCTATCAAGCACCGGCTTTTATGACCGGGAATGCCAAATCCCCTGTATCGCCGCATGCCCGGCTAAAGTCCGATTACTTTACTACAAAGTTAAGAATCTTTCCTTTAACAAAGATGACCTTTACTATGTTCTTTCCTTCAAGGAACTTATTAACTGCCGGATTGGCCTGTGCAGCAGCTACAGCATCATCCTGAGTAGCATCACTAGGGATGTCAACATTGCCTCTTACCTTACCGTTGATCTGTACACCCATATTGATGACAGCATCCTTGGTCTTTTCCTCATCGTACTCCGGCCACTGGCTGAGTGTAAGCAGACCCTCTCCGCCAATCTCCTCAAAGATCTCCTCTGTAAGATGCGGGGCAAACGGATGAAGCAGCTTGATAAATACAACAAGGTCATCCTTTGTAATAGCACCTGCCTTTGTGTAATCATTGATAAGTGTCATCAGTGCAGCAATAGCTGTATTGAACTTCATCCTCTCAATGTCATCAGTAACCTTCTTTATGGTCTTATGTACCTTTGACTCAAGCTGAGGATCTTCCTTATCCAGAGTCATGATATCTGTAAGACCTGCAACTCTGTCAAGGAAACGCTTAACGCCGCGTACGCCCTCATCGCTCCATGGAGCCGCTGCAGTGTAGTCACTCATGAACAGCACATAAACACGAAGTGTATCAGCGCCGTAAAGATCAACTATGTTCAGCGGATCGATAACATTACCCTTGGACTTGGACATCTTCTCTCCGTCAGGTCCGAGGATGAGTCCCTGATACGAACGCTTTTTGTATGGCTCCGGTGTAGGAACCTCCTTGATATCATACAGGAACTGGTGCCAGAATCTTGAATAAAGCAGGTGTCTTGTAACATGCTCCATACCACCGTTGTAGTGGTCTACAGGCATCCAGTACTTGAGCTTCTCCTTATCAGCAAATGCCTTGTCATTGTTGGCATCACAGAATCTCAGGAAATACCATGACGATCCTGCCCATTGAGGCATGGTATCGGTTTCTCTCTTGGCAGCGCCTCCGCACTTAGGACATGTGCAATTAACAAAGCTTTCAATCTTGGCAAGTGGTGACTGACCATCTGTGCCAGGCTCAAAATTCTCAACATCAGGAAGTGCCAGCGGAAGTTCCTCTTCAGGAACACCAACTGTACCACACTTAGGGCAATGAATAAGAGGAATCGGTTCTCCCCAGTAACGCTGACGGTTAAACGCCCAATCCTTCATCTTATACTGTACGCCCTTGTGTCCGATGCCTCTCTCCTCAAGAACCGAAAGCATCTTGGCGATTGAATCCTTCTTGTTTGTATAGCCGTCAAGGAAGCCGGAATTGACCATCTCACCGTCGCCTGAATAAGCTTCCTTTGAAATGTCTCCGCCCTTGATGACCTCAACTATATCCACACCAAATGTCTTGGCAAAGTCATAGTCTCTCTGATCATGAGCAGGAACAGCCATGATAGCACCTGTACCATAGCCCATCATTACATAATCTGCAATAAATACAGGAATCTGCTTTCCTGTTATAGGGTTGGTTGCCTTAAGACCTTCTATTCTGACTCCGGTCTTGTCCTTAACGAGCTGTGTGCGCTGGAACTCTGTCTTCTTGGCAGCATCCTCACGGTACTTAAGGACTTCATCCCAGTTAGAAATCTGATCCTTATACTTATCAAGAGCAGGATGCTCTGGTGCAACTACCATGAATGTTACGCCATAGAGGGTATCACATCTTGTGGTATAGATCTCAAGCTTATCGTTTACAGAATTTCCATCCTTATCTGTAAGCTCAAAGTTAACAAATGCACCTGTTGAACGTCCGATCCAGCTTACCTGCTGCTGCTTGATGCTCTCAGGATAGTCAACGTCTGAAAGACCTTCAAGAAGTCTGTCCGCATACTGAGTGATGCGCAGATACCATACATCCTTAGGAAGCTGTACAACATCACTATGGCAGATATCGCACTTTCCGCCCTGTGAATCCTCGTTAGAAAGAACAACCTTACAATGAGGGCAGTAATTAACCAGTGTCTTGGCTCTGAACACAAGTCCATGCTCAAAAAGCTTAAGGAATATCCACTGTGTCCACTTGTAATAATCTACATGAGAAGTAGCAAGTTCTCTTGACCAGTCAAAAGAAAAACCTACCTGTCTCATCTGATCCTTGAAGTGCTCAATATTCTTCTCTGTGATAAGGTGTGGATGAGTATTGGTCTTGATAGCGTAATTCTCTGCAGGAAGTCCGAAAGAGTCAAAGCCCATCGGAAAAAGAACATTGTAGCCCTGCATCCTGCGCTTACGGGCAAGGACCTCAATACTTGAATATGCTTTGATATGACCAACATGCATGCCGGCACCTGATGGATAAGGAAACTCTACAAGTCCATACCACTTCGGGCGTTTGTCAAAGTCAACAGCCTTAAATGCCTGCGCCTCATTCCACTTTGCCTGCCATTTTGGTTCGATTTTTTTAAAATTATACTTCATGTCTAAATTCCCCTTGCGAAAATCGACTTAGATTTCAACAAATTCTTATTATAACAGAAACTAACAATACGTCAAAGATTTTAGAACCTGCAGAAATCAAGAAGGAATATCAGCCATAATCGGACATAAATCCCTGCATCGTATCTATTCAGCAAATTTCTTCTATAAGTTCATTTTCCAACGCTTGTCTGCGATAGTCTATTATTCTTCATTAACCCGCAGCAGCTGTGTCAGGCACAGATTCATCTGTCTCGGCTACAGTTTCTGCAGCCATAGATTCTGCCGCTTTTGACTCTTCAATTGATTCCAATTCAGCTTTTCTTGCATCTAAAACTGCCTGATTGGCAGCTTCACGTCTTGATATTATCTCCGCATCTTCCTGTGCAGCGCCTTCATCCGTCAGAAATGCATCCCACTGATACTCATTGCCAGCATTCCATATGAGCCACTCATCATATCCGGCATCATACACTGCCTGTATCTCCTGTCTGATTTCTGCAGGGCCATAATGTATATAGTCAGATAGATATGAAGCAGTAAATCCCTGAAGCCATGGTCTCACATGGGCCTGATGCACTCCCTCGCTGTATTCCAAAGCAAGGTCCTTTCTGGAAGCATTGCAGGCTCCAAGTATAGCTTCATACGGATGTATATCAGGAACATCCAGCCCGAAGTTGCCATTACCATAGTGGGACGGATATATCATTGGACACATATAATCAACAGCTCCGGCCATAGCCGAATAATCCTGTCCTACAGATATAGTATCCACATAAGATCCGATTATGGTTCCAAATACATCAGCTGACATAAAAACATTTTTCTCAGCCAGTCTGTCGGAAGCATATTTCACAAACTCTGAAATTATTTCTGTTTTATCCATTCCCTGAGTTTCTTCCTCAGAGTAGACTACATTGTTCATACCCTTTTCTGTACAGAAACGGACATAGTCAAACTGAACTTCATCAAATCCAGCCTCTGCACACTGTTCAGCGACTTGTATCTTATACTCCCACGCTTCCCGATTATACGGATCCACCCAGGCCATGCCCGAATTATCATAAAAAACCGAACCATCAGCATTATGATTCATCCACTCAGGCTTTACATTTGCAAGATAGGGATCTCTGAAGGTTACAATGCGGGCAATGGTGTAAATGTTATGCGCTTTAAGTATATTCATCAGGCTCCCAATATCAGGTATAGCTTCCTCAGATGATCCTATGGCAGCAACTATATCTCCGGGCATCGCATACTCCACTCTGCCTTCATCGTCCAAAATATCAATTACTACTGCATTAACTTCTGTAGCATCGATGCCGTCGATTATCTTCTGCATCGACGCTGATCCCGCAACCTTGGCACTTACATAAACACCTTTTACTCTGACCGGTTTTTTATCAGGTATTTTTTTCGTCCAAACAGAAGCCTGCTCCGCGGCTATACTTTCAGACTCAGCCAATGCTCTCTGTTCTTCAAGCGACTCTTCAAACTGTGACTCTTGAATAGATTCTGACTCATACTGCTTCAACTCATCCGACTTGTTCACATTATAAACAAGTGGTGTACGTCGCTGACATCCAAGAAGCACAAGACAGATCATCAAGGTCATTGCTATAACTTTCTTCATATAAATCTCCATACGCTAAATCACCTAAACAGTATAACACGTTCCTGAAATTTAACAACTTTCGCAATTTGGCAGGTTTCCGTCATAAAATGCAAAAACCCCGGAGCAATCCGCTCCGGGGTTTATATCTCTTATTAATAAAGGTAAAGATTAGTCCTCAACCTTAACGATCTCACGCTT
>DGVW01000019.1 GCA_002396005.1 Oribacterium sp. UBA4274 | reverse complement strand
CCGGTGAAGCCAGGATAACCGGTGCCTTTGATGCCAATGCTGATTTTATCATTCACACCGCAGCTCCCAAATGGCAGGACGGTATGCATGATGAAGTTAAACTCCTTTCTTCATGCTATAAAAGCATATTAACATTAGCTGCCGAAAATAAAGCAAAAAACATCGGGCTTCCTTCTCTTGGTACCGGTGTCTATCATTTTCCTTTGGATTTGGCATCTGAAACTGCGATAAATACAGCAAAAAATTTTGTGGATGAAAATGCAGGAGCATTGGAAAGCATCACCTGGATCCTCTTCGACGAGCAGACCTTTAAAACCTATAGCTCCACTATAATGTTGCTGTAAACAGCAAGGATAAGTTTTTATTTAACGAGGTGAAGAAAGATGAAAAAAGTATTGAAACTGATGGCAGCTGTAGCGGTGGCAGTATGCATGATGACTACTGCTTCATTTGCAGGAGAATTTATCAACAACGGTGGTTCTGTTTATTACAACACAGGTGAGAATAACAATCTGAATGGATGGCATTGGATCATGCGCACAGACGGTTTGGCTCGCTGCTACTATTTTACCGACGGCTATATGTGGTACAATCAATACACTCCGGATGGTAACTATGTAAATGGATCCGGTGAATGGGTGTTAAATGGCCAGGTAGTTACAAAATCTGTCTGGGAAGCCGGAATGGAGATTGAAACAAACTGGAACAATTTTTCAGGAAACTATTCCATCTGCTATATTTATCGTAGCAATGGTACGGTAGAACAGTATGCTCCAGGTGCATTGGTTCTTAAAATAATTCCTGATACATATGGCTGCTGGCTTGATTACGGAAATGAACTTCAGTGGTTTACGTCTGAAGATCAATATTATAGCTTCGTAGCTGATGATGGAACTTTGATCGATGTTATTAACGAAAATTATTTCAGACTGATTTATCCTGATGGAGAAATTATTTACGCTTCCAAATTTTAAATAAAGGCAAACCAAGTTAAAGAACACGCCCCGGAGAAAAAACTCTTCGGGGCGTATCTGTGTCATAAAAATATAATTTACTGATGCTTTCCCAGAATACACTGATTGTATCAGAGTTTCTCAAAATGAATTTATATTGAAACCCTAAAATTGTCTAAATCAACCTGATGCAGCAATTACTTCTGGCTTATGTCAAAGGCTGAACTGTTCCGATTTTCTTATTGACAAGCATCCTAATTTTAGCTACTATAATTAGGTGCTGCCGGTATGGCGGAATAGGCAGACGCTCGGGACTTAAAATCCCGTGTCCAGTGATGGACGTGCCGGTTCGACCCCGGCTACCGGCATAAAACCAGTATTCAAGGAAACTTGATACTGGTTTTTTGTTGCTCAGTTTTATTCTTATACAATCTCTTAAAATATTTATAAATTTTGTTAATTCTCTATCGAATTCAGTTACACTTTTGTGATATAAATAAATATATACTCTTCGTATGGGGTAGCTATGTTTGGATTTATAATTTTATAAGACTTGCCGAAGATGATATTAGATTGAAAGATATCTTATGCTTTGACCTAAGGATAGAGATAAGTAGTACAGCAAGGATAGCTAGGAGTGGGTTTTGTGATGGATGTATTAAATGCTTTGGAAGTTAATACAGGTTTTCAGGATAGTATGATGGATACACATAAGGACGAAAAGGAATCTAATCAAATAAAGTATAGACCTATCCCACCGGATCGTATGGTCATGCTGGATCGCCTTTTTAATTCATATACCATTGTTGCAGAAGGCGCCGACGTATTTCTCTGTGACATGAAATATGATTATTCGCGATGGGCAAAAAGATTCGTTGATTTTTTTCATTTGGAATCTGAATATATGTACAATGCCGGCAGCATCTGGGAGTCTCACATACACCCGGATGATCGTGCAGTTTATCATAAAAGCATCGACGATCTTTTCTGCGGAATGGCTAACGGGCATGATATGCAGTACCGTGCAACAGATGGCAGCGGAAAGTACTATATGTGCATCTGCCGCGGTGTAGTCCTGTTTGATAAGGATGGTAATCCTGACTATTTTGGTGGTGCCATACGCAATCAGTCTATCAATGATGGCATCGATAAACTCACAGGACTTGGCAATCAGACAAGTTTCTTCAACGATATCAATCTCTACATCAAGAAGAAAGTTCCTGTCAATATAGTTATGTACGGCCCTACACATTTTTCCAGAATAAATGACTTATACGGCTACGACTTCGGAAATATGCTGCTGCAGCACATTTCAAGATATCTTTTTGAACGCTGCCGTAATATAGGAACTGTTTATCGTCTGGATGGCATGCGTCTGGCTCTTGTAACCAGGACTCTGAACATGGTTCAGCTCCATGAACAGTATGAATACTACAGAAAACGTTTGCGAGAGGATTTTATATTTGACGGCAAGAGGATAGATGTTCCTATCAATGCAGGAGCTATATGTCTTGATCGCTTTGATATAAACACGGACACATTATTCTCCTGTTTAACTCAGGCCTACAGCGAGTCCAAAAACGATCTCCAGGGAGGTTTCAGTGTATTTAACAGTGCCCAGAGTCCAAACAAGCGATATAAGATAGAGCTCATAAACAAGATCCGCAACTGTATAGTTGAAGGATGTCGGAATTTCCAACTCTACTATCAGCCGGTCGTATACACCAACAGTGAAAAGCTTAAAGGTGCTGAAGCCTTGGTCAGATGGGTAGATGACGATGGAACTGTTGTGGGTCCGAATGCCTTTATTCCTGTCATAGAGAACGACGCCCTGTTCCCTAAGTTAGGCGAATGGATACTCCGACAGGCAATGATTGATGGTTTGACGATCCTGAAACAGTATCCGGATTTCGTGATGAATGTGAATCTTTCCTATGCCCAGATTCAGGAGAAGCAGTTTTTATCAAGAATCCATAAAGCCCTGATTGACACAAAGTTCCCTACACGCAACCTGTGCCTGGAAATAACAGAAAGATGTCGTCTTCTTGATATGAACCGGCTTGTAAATATCAATGGTCAGCTGTCTCAGGAAGGTATCAAGTTTGCTCTTGACGATTTTGGAACCGGATTCTCATCGCTTGGGATACTTAAGGAGTTAACGTTTAACACCATAAAGATAGACCGTCAGTTCGTCATGGATGTTGACAAGTCAGACAAGCAGAGACATTTGGTACAGATTTTGGCAGAGCTTGCCAAAACACATGATTGCACTACCTGTGCTGAAGGTGTAGAATCTTCGGAGATTTCATCGATATTACGTGATTGCAATATCGATACGCTTCAAGGC
Organism: Oribacterium sp. UBA4274; assembly: GCA_002396005.1. Taxonomy (GTDB): domain Bacteria; phylum Bacillota; class Clostridia; order Lachnospirales; family Lachnospiraceae; genus Oribacterium. Next base: position 1,828 of record DGVW01000019.1, on the reverse strand, counting down.
TTCTATTATTCAAGGCCTATACCTTTCAAGGACTTCATAGCAAAGTACTCGATCAAAGAACCACAGGAATCATAAGCATAACATAGAGAAATGTTTTTAGGCCTGTTCCCGCCTTTACTACGGGAACAGGTTTTTTATGTAAAAAACCCCGGCAAAGCCCAAAGAAACTAAATGTTTTCCTTAGGTTTTGCCGGGGATTTTTCTACGGAGATGCAGGGATTTGAACCCTGGCGCCGTTTCCGACCTAGCGCATTTCGAGTGCGCCCCCTTCGGCCTCTTGGGTACATCTCCAAAATATAATGATGTTGTTGCGATTCTCTGAAATATGTACATATTACAGAAAACTCATACCTACAAAATATAATACACTCACACCATAAAGTCAAATCACATTTGTTGTGCTATAATGTCGTAGTTCAGACGGTTTCGGTATAATTCCGCGACTGATCGGACATAAAACACATAATTTTTTCATAAAAAGAGGTATAACTTGATAAAGAAATTTTTAAACAGACATATATTCAGAGCTGCAGCCATCATTTCTGCGTCCGCAATGGTCATAAGCATGGCAGGCTGTGCCTCAAAAAAGGTTGAAAAAAACCGTTATAACGCACAATTTCTCGATGTATTTGACACCATATCCATGGAGATAGGCTACGAACCGGATGAGGAAACCTTCAACTCCAGATACAAGGAGTCACATGAACTTCTGTTGAAGGAGCATGAGCTCTTTGATATCTATAACGATTATGACGGAATGAACAATCTGAAAACAGTCAATGACAATGCCGGCAAACAACCTGTCAAGGTTGATAAAAAGCTGATCGAGCTTGTCAAATGGGGCAAGGATGTGTATGAATTAACCGGCGGCAAGGTCAACATAGCCTACGGCGCAGTGCTCAGGTTATGGCACGATAAACGGGAAATCGGCATGGCGTATCCGGAAAAGGGAGAGCTGCCGGATGAAGCAGCACTCAGGGAGGCTTCAGAGCATACCGATATTGACGATATAATCATAGATGAGGATGCGCAGACTATATATCTGAAAGATCCCGAAATGAGTCTCGATGTAGGTGGTATCGCCAAAGGTTACGCCGCAGAAGATGCCGCAAGACTGATAGAGCAGGCAGGTTCGGACAGCTTCATGCTTAACCTCGGCGGAAACCTCAGGTCCATAGGTCTCAAAAATGGCGAGTCCAAGTGGGTATGTCCTGTAGAGAACCCGACCTTCCGCGACAACCAAACCGGTGAACAGTATGCGATCATCACTTATATTGGAGATATGTCTCTGGTAACCTCAGGTGATTATGAGCGTTACTATGTTGTAGACGGCAAACGCTACCACCACATCATAGACCCGGATACCATGTATCCTGCCGCTTACCACCGCAGCGTAACTATCCTGACTCATGACTCAGCATTGGCAGATGCCCTGTCCACGGCACTGTTTTCCATGAGCGTCGAAGACGGAAAAGCCCTTATAAAGTCAATAAACGACGGAAACACCATCCTGAAGGACAGCGATAGAGCAGGCCATGTCGAGGCCATGTGGATTGAGGCAGACAACAGCCAGGTTTACACAGATGGATTCCAGGAGTATACAAAAGAATAGATTTTTGTTGAGCAGTTAAGACGGCCCCTTGCGGTCGGCTTAACTGCTGCATAATAAAAAAACAGTCAGATAAAAATAAAAACTGTGTCAAATAAAAATAATAAAAAACTGTTGACAACTATTGGCAATTCTTGTAGTATATACAAGTCGCTTGAAGCGACACAAACACATAGCGCTGTCGCCAAGTGGTAAGGCAACGGATTCTGATTCCGTCAT
>DGVW01000042.1 GCA_002396005.1 Oribacterium sp. UBA4274 | reverse complement strand
TCGGTCACGGTGACAGAGCATTTGACATTTACAAAAAGACCTGCCCGGCTTTTATAGAGGAAATAAGTGAAGTGCACTGCACGGAGCCTTATGTTTATTCTCAGATGGTGGCAGGAAGGGATGCGAAGTTCTTCGGTCAGGGCAAGAACAGCTGGCTTACGGGAACAGCGGCCTGGACTTTTGTAAATGTTTCACAGTATATTCTCGGAGTTTATCCGACACATAAGGGACTGTCCATTGACCCATGTGTTCCCGGGGATTTTGGGGATTTCACAATTACAAGAAAGTTCCGGGGGGCGGTTTACCATATCAATGTTCACACCAACGGTTCACAGAAGGGCGTAAAGAAGCTTACCGTAAACGGTGAGGTTTGTGAGGGTAATGTTATTCCTTATGATGCAGCAGTAAAGGAATACGCTGTGGAAGTAGAGATGTAAGTGAAGAATCAGGCAGATTTTCAACGAAAACTACAGGGGAAGCAAACAGTCGGGGGACGGTTTTAGCAGATCAGAACTGTCAGGTATGGCTTTCCACGGTGGATTAACAGAAAAAGGTTCGGGGCATTACACCCCGAACCTTTTGTAAGTAGGATTATTTTAGGAAAGAACTCAATACTCCGGTTCGATAAGTCCGTAGCTGTTACCCTTCCTCTTGTAAACTACTGACACATTACCGGTATCACCGTTCTGGAATACAAAGAATGAATGTCCTACAAGATCCATCTGTAAGCAAGCTTCTTCAGGAGTCATAGGCTTCAGATCAAAACGTTTTGTACGAACAATATTGATCTCGTCTTCATCAAAATCATCATCCAGCTCTTCTGTAAAAGCTTCTGTGAAGGAACCTGCTGCCTGCTGGCGATTCATGAGTTTTGTGCGGTGTTTGCGAATCTGACGCTCGATAACATCCACAACAAGATCTAATGACTGGAACTTGTCTGAGGTTGTTTCCTCTGCGCGGATAACGCCATCTTTGATAGGAATTGTAACCTCGACCTTGTACATGTTTTTCTCGGTTGAGAGAGTGACATTACAGATGGTTTCCTCTTTGAAGAATTTTGACAGCTTGCCGAGTTTTCTATCGATCTGGTCTTTCATGCCATCTGATACGTTAATGTTTCTGCCCGTGATATTAAACTTCATGGAATCACGCTCCCTTTTCTGTATTTCTCAAGATATTTTGAGATATATAAATTATATCACTTAATGGAATATAATTCCAATTTTTGATTGCATAAAAAATGAAATTTTTATTAAATTAAAAAAACAATAAAAAATGCCACATTTTACAATGTGGCATAAAACTGTTAAATGTTTTGACACTTATATCAGATTATCCGTTGATAAATCTTCCGTATGCATATGGCTCTCTGTAGTTGTACTTACCTGTACAGATACCTGTTCTTGCATTGGCAGCATGAATGATTACTCCATCACCTGCATAGATGGCAACGTGGTTAACATAATCTCCGGATGCATAGAATATAACATCACCGGGCTGAAGCTCCTCAAAGGTTATGGACTGAGCTTTTTCAATCTGGTCTCTTGATGATCTTCCTGTTGTGACACCAAAGTGCTTGAAGATCTGCTGTACAAATCCGGAACAGTCTGAACCATCGGTAAGAGAAGTTCCGCCATATACGTATGGATTGCCGAGGAACTGTTTTGCGTAATTGATGATTTCCTGTCGGCTTTTTGTAGTTGCTATCGTAGGCACGGATACTCCGCTTCCGGACTTTGTCGATGAACCGTTTGCTGCGGCATCGGCTGCACTTACAACGGATGTGGTCTCTCTTGAAGGAGCCTCGTTGACAGCTATAGTATCAGAGGAATCAGATGCACTGGTTTCACTCTGAGTCTTACCTGTTATTGTTGAAACAATGTTGTTTACTCCCTGGGCAACCTTGTTAAGGGCTGATTTGAAGATGCTGAAATCGTCAACATTATCAACTATCTCGATCAGCTCATCCTCTCCGTTGGAAGATGATGTTTCTGTAGTTGATTCTTTGATTCCGGAATCCTCAGCCACCGCGTAGTCGTTGGTGACGATGTTGGAGGTTGTTTCGTTAATGCTTGTGATGTTGTACTCAGGAATCATGGATCCGTCTGTAAGTGCTGCGATATCGGCATCTGATGTGATACCAAGCTCTGCATCATCTACAGGACCGTCTCCTATCTCCAGTAATATTTCATTGGTTGATGCTGATGTTGAGGTTCCCGCAGAAGTAGTTTCAGAACCGCTTGATGACTTTGAGGCTGAAATATCTGTTGTAGTATTGTCGGAAACGGTCTCGGTTACGGTATTTTCAGCAGAAGTTGATTCAGATGAAGATATAGTTTCTGACTGAGATGCAGTTTCTGCTGCCTCTATTATGGCTGTTGTTGAACCTGACGAGTTTTTTGTATCTGCATAAGATACGATTCCCGGAGTCATAGTTCCAGCCGAAATAGTAAATGCTGTGTATAGTGCTAAGTATTTATATGCTGATCTTTTCAAGTTGTCTCCTAGTTGCCCATATGTGGGAAATCTTACAAAATATTAAAAGCAAAAGTGACAAATGATATGCCACATAATGTTTTAATCACATTACTATGGTAGCACATTTGCCACTGACGAATCTTTTTTATTTAATTACATTTTACTTACATGACACAACTATCGTTTCAGCCGAAGTAAGCATCAAGACCGTCTGCTATGCCCTTGGCAAGTGTGATTACAGTGGCATCACTGTAATCTGATGCCTTATCGCCAAGCTCGAGATCAATGGATGGAATCTTGGAATAGCTTGTCTGGGTGAGGTCCATCTGCATGGAACCGTTGCTGAAAATCTTGACACCGTTTGCGGATAAACCATTGATAATATTGGTACCGAGTCGGTCACTCTCCTGCCATATTGTGGAAACCGGATACATGTTTTTGATGCCGTCGGCTACACTCATGAAAAAGGCACCCTTGTTTTTGGAGGTTGAGTCGTAATGGATGGCGATATGACAGTTGGCTCTTTCATTGGCCATAACAGTACGGGCAATGTTGTCGAGCTGTACATCCTCACTCTCACGGATCATGAGTACGTTGTAACCTCTTTCCAGAAGGACAGCTTTTACAGCCTTGGCAACCTTCAGATTAACTGCTGCCTCAGAGGTGCCGTCTGCCATGGTGGTTCCTGAAGAAACTGCAGTCGCTGTAGTAGCTCCTGATGCTGTTGAACCACCTGTTGTTTTGGCTGTTCCGTCCGGGTGGCAGAGAGTTTTAACACGCTCGCCGCCGCTTGTACCATGACCGGCATTTACACAAACGGTTTTACCTTTTTTGTTGCTGCCTGATGCATAGTAAAGAGTTGCTGTACCTGAATTGATCTTGGAGTTTCCGGCAAATTCCCAGGAAGAATCAAAGCTTACCGACTCTGATGTTTTCTTCTCAACCACCTTGGTTGTTGTGTAGTCGGAACTGACATAAGCGGTCTGTCCGGAATACTCGATACGGCTCCAGCTGTCACTGTAGCCTGTACGGTGGAAACTGTCACCTGTATTGGCTTTTCCTATAACTTCACCGTTTACAGGGGTTGTGCGAATGTTTACATCATCTGACATAATATATACTGTCTCATCTCTGTTTTCATAAATTACAGGTGCGCTTGTTTCAACTGCGGCAGTTTCGGCTGCAGCAAGTGAGTTTTGGTTTTGAGTCTGGGAGCCTGCGACCTGCGAGTTTGCGTTCTGAGCCTGTGAAGCAGCATTTTGATTGCTGACAGATGCAGCCTCGCCGGATGCTGTTATAACAGTTGTGCCGTTTGATGCCGGAACTGTCGGTTCGATAGTACTTGTGAGGCTCTCTGCTTCAGATGGTGATATTTCGGTCTTGCTGTCAGTGAGATCACCTTCCTCAACCGAAACAACAGTCTCAGCCGCTGCTGCCATTTCCTGTTCATAGGTTTTCTTGCAGGAGCTTAAAGCAATGGATGCTGCAGCTGCAACTGTAAATAATAGTTTTTTCCTGAATTGTCTTCTCATAATAATCTCTATTCCTCGTAACGTTATTGTTATCCACTATACTGTTTTATAAGTTCGGGAAGGCTTTTAAAATGCTTTAGAGCAGTTTGCTAACCGCGTATCATATCCAGCCGCCGTCAAACTTTATAACCTGCGCCGTGAGATATTTTGGGGCTTTGGCCAGCAGATAGATGAAATCTCCAACTTCTTGAGGGCTCGCCATACGGCCGTACGGAATCTCATCTTCCAAGGTCGCTCTCTCGGAAGGGTCCATCCATTTGTTCATATCTGTGTCCACGCATCCGATTGCAACTGCATTGACAGGTATATGGTTAGGAGCCAGTTCCTTGCCCAAAGCCTCGGTAAAGGCATTGATGGCGCCTTTTGTCAGACTGTAGACCGACTCCATGGATGCACCAACCACTCCCCAGACGGAAGAAACATTTACTATGCGTCCGTTCTGAGTTTTAAGGATGTACGGAATCACAGCCCTTGTGAGTTTGAACATGTCGGAGACATTGGCACTAAGCATAGTATCATACTCCTCATCAGAAACATCCTGGGCCAGATTGAAGGTTGAAATGCCACCGTTATTGATGAGGATGATCTCATCAGACGGAATTGAAGCTGAGTCACTATTATATGATTGTCCTGAGAGATCCGACTCACTTACAACAGGCTGTATGGCGTTTAAATCTATCTTAAGGTTTTGGGACAGAACTTCGTCTGTGATGGGACCGTAAACCGGAACCACCTCTGTATAATGTCTCAAGGCCTCTGCGGTTTCATCCAAAAGTCTGAAACTGGACCTGCAGTTTATGATAAGTCTGTATCCGTTTCTGGCAAATATCTCTGCCACTGCTCTTCCGACTCCGCGGGAGGCTCCTGTAATAATTGCTGTTTTCACATAATCTCCTATAGTTATCCGTATGCCGGACATAATGTTTTCCGGTATCCGGGATTGCATCACCATATCAAAATCTTTTTCAAACTTGATACCTATGTCATGATACTCCGCTAATTAAAAAAAGCATATCCTTTTTTTCTAAAAGATACATAAGGATATGCTTAAAATTATGTTACGATCTGGCGACACAAATGATTTTAGATTATCTTATCACAGATATCTGAAATCGGTTTTCAGGTGATTCTGCCCGCAGGTTATATGGTATTTTGACATCGGTATCTGAGTTTTCGGGTATAAGAGGTTTGTGTTCGGCTCAGGTTTCAGCAAAACGCTCTCACCATCTCCTTCAAGTGAAGTAACTTCACAGTGGCAGGAATCTGATGAAGAAATGCATGATGTGGTGGCTTCTGTATCCGGTATACTGAAACCGCAGTCATAGGCTGTTATATTGACATCTTTATACATTAGCTCATCTACATTGATCACATGATCTCTGATATGACCGGTTTTGGTAGGATACAGAGTTGTAGTCACTTCGATTCCTCTCACCGGGGACCAGTTCATGACGATATGATCCTCGTCAATGATATAGCCTTTGTTTGTCATGTTTTTGGTGTAAATGTATCCGTCTATCTCGAATGCAAGAGTCGAGTCAGGAGCATTTTCCTCAAGGGACACACTAGAGCGGGCGATGCTGAAGCCGAATTTACTGCTGTAGGCAAACTTTGAGTACTTTTCGATATTGTGGCTGTGACCCTCGTGATTGGTCTTGCCGGGAACCAGTGCTACCACCTGATCCGAGAAGCCCTTTTGATGCATGCGTTGGATAAGCATTGGGACCGAAGGAAGGAAGGTGGTGGTGAAGGCAGGCGTGTTGAATGAAGCCTGTATTTCGCATGCTGAAGGACACTCGCTGCTTCCACAGGCAGAGTTTAATGCCTCGCCTGAAGACTCTGAAGTAAACTCGCAGCTGGTGGCTTTGATATCTTCTTTCTTCAGATTTATGCAATGGTCAAATGAAACTGACGTAAGTTCAGTGATCTGCCAAACCGGATCATCCTCCGGCAGTGCAAGATAGAAAAATGCCTGAAGTGCCCAATAAGGGGAGCCAGGAGCGTTGTAGCTTTCTGACATCTGCAGATTGCTGTAGCCATATCCTATGGTGAGGATTCCGGCGTTGTCGAAAATCGGACGATTCAGCCACCAACAGAGATTTCTCGCCATTAGCATCTTCATGTCTGATGCCGGTATCGGGTACACATGAGTCATGAGGCAGGTGGACCAAAAGGCACTTTGTGCAAATCTGTAGGTCATGGATCTTCCGTATGGGAAGCAGGCTCCGGTGTCATCAAAGAACAGTTTGTAGTCTTTGCCGAAGGACAGGGCTCTCTCGTAGAAACGTTCGCATCGCTCAGGGTCCTCTTCTTTCATGAAATCGCGATAGATAAGTCCGAAGCTAAGCATGACAAAAGGATTGTAATAATCCTTGTCGCCACCGTTTCCATCGTTGTACCAGCCACCCTCTCCATAGTAGTCCTCTATCATGCGGAGGCCTGTTTCCATGTTTTCACTGCTGTATGGGAGGCCGCTTACCTTCAGGGCAAGGTTTGTGATGATCTGGAAAAACTGCCAGTTGCAGGCACAGAGGTTGTGACGATTGCATTCGTATAACCAGTTTGAAAGCATTGCTCTTTCTGTTGCAGTAAGTGGATCCAGAAAGAATTCCGGAGCATAGAGCAGGGCAAAACCGATGGCTGGCATTTCGCAGAATTTCTGGTCGAAATCATGGCAGAGACCCCAGTAGTCAGGAGAAGCAGGGTCTGTGCCGGATACCATGCCTTTTTGATAGATATAAGTAAGGCGGGCTATGAGATCCAGTCTGGAATCAGTTGACCTGTGGTAAGCGGCCCGTTGATCCTGAGAGTTTTTTATGGCTCTTATGCGTGAAAGAACTTCACTTTTTTCCTCTTGAGAGAGACCACGAAGAAGTGCCGTAAGTCCCCAAAGAGGCCGTGCAAAGGCCTCCATCTCCTGAGAAGATTTCTCGTAGTGAGTTCTCGTGTCTCCGATTTTCAGTAGCCCGCAGTTCTCTGAGTAAAATGGGATAAGGGGTTCAAGGATATGTAAGAGGATGTCCTGAGCCGATGATTTAACTGTAAAATCTGTTGGTTTAAGTTTATTGAATAATATCATAATTCTGAATTTTCACGTCCTAAGCTAGATGCTATTGAGTAATGCCCTTTGGTTCTGTTTATACTGTGTCCGACTTATGAACTGATACAATATTCAGGCTTTTGAGCTGCAGCAGGATGATTTGTATCCGTAATTCGGAATCTGTTCCCAGCGGCTTTTCAGGAAGTGAGCTGCCATCTTAGGTCTTCTTTCTCTTGTAAAGACGCCCTTTCTGTTGCCGTCTGCCCGGTATACGCCCTGTATGGTACCGAAATCTGCAAAGGCCCAGCATTGCTCTCCCATGAAGAAATCACGTTTATCAAACTCTGCGTCTATGCGGCGATAGTACTCTGCCTGAAACTCTTCCGTCCACATCTCTGCGACAGTTCCATGTAATCCCGGCAGCGTATCGCAACCATACTCTGTTACCATTACAGGTTTACCCGTTTCTGCCCAGAAATCAAGTTCAAGATTCCATGCATAGATGGCGCTGTCAAGATCACCTGAGAGATTGTACCATCCATAATAACGATTGATGCATACAACGTCCATGGTTCTCGTTGTGATATCCCTTGTGTAGTCATTCTGACAGCATACCAGGGTGACGGGTCTGTTCTGAGGGTCCAGGCTGTGGGTGTACTCATAAAGCTCATGCCAGTAGTTGTAGGCAGACTCCGGGAAGTTCTCTGTGTCAGGTTCATTGCCGAGGGACCACATGATTACAGAAGGATGATTTTTGTCTCTCTCAACAAGATCTCTGAGTATGGACTTGTGGTAGTCTTTAATCGGGAATGTATATGGATCCTGAACACCACCACCCGCGATGCCGACAGCCGGTGTTTCGTCGATGATGACGATTCCTTCCCGGTCACAAAGCCTATACATCTCTTCTGCATACGGATAGTGACTGGTTCTGAAACTGTTGGCGCCGATCCAGTGCAGGAGGCTGATGTCTTTGACATTGAGGCCTTCATTGATGCCTCTGCCTGAAATATAGAAATCCTCATGTTTGCCGAAGCCCTTGAAATAGAATGGCTTCCCATTTATGAGGAACTTTGTGCCTTTAACTTCTACTGTGCGAATGCCGAATTCTTCTGTGTACTCATCTTCACAGAAACGGACACGAAGTCTGTAAAGGTAAGGATCCTCCGGCCATGGATTCCAAAGCTGAGCATCATTGATGCGAAGAGTTCCTGTTTCACCCTCTCCTGAGGCAACGATTTTGTTCTCGCGATTCAAAACATCTACCGTTATTTTGTTATAGGTTGATGTTTTCACTTCGTACTTCACTACGCCGTCTGTGCCCTCAATGGATGGCACGATTGTTACATCTTTAATGTAGTCCTTTGGTGTTGTGTAGAGTGACACATGTCTGTTGATTCCGGCGTAGTTAAAGAAATCAAAGTTCGGGAGATTGACGGTGCCGCGATGTTTCTTGGCGAGCTGTACTGCAGGAACCTGAGCATTATCAGAACCGAAAAATGCGGTGCCCTCTTCGTTCCCCATAGGGAGGGTATGATGATCCACACGGTTATTGCAGGATACGGTGATACGGATGGTATCTCCCGGAGTTACCATATCTGTGATTTCTTTTTCAAAGGGTAAAAAACCGCCGCGGTGTTTCATGAGTTCAGTGCCGTTAAGCCAGACAGTGCTGTCATGTGCCACGGCATCAAATCTGAGGAACAGTCTCTGACCGTTGAAAAATGCCGGAATGGTGAAGCTTTTCTCATAGTAGGCAAGACCTGTGTGAGCTCTGTACTCTTCGTTTTCACGCTGGTCGTTATAGGAGGCAGGAACATAAAGCTCCTCAGCATCCGTCGGGAAATGAGTTTCCCAGTGTTCGCTTTGGGCGGTACCCTTGTCGAGCTTGAACTTCCAAAGACCGTCAAGCTTAACTACGGTTCTGGATCTGTTTTCTATAGGATATAACATATTGATTTACTCCACGTTCTTAAAGAGATGCACTTTGACTTTGATACATATGCACTGACTGAGGTGACTGGATTTTTACCAGTATATGTTCCAGTCTTTATTACTGAGTCTTGTGAGGGCCTCCATATAGTAGTAGTCGCCCCAGATTATGCATTCGTCAACACCCTCTTCTGTGCAGGTGTTAAATGGGGTTTTCTTACTGTAGGTGCCGTGAAGAATCTGGCCGTTTGACTTGGATGGGTCTGTAACTCTGTAGTTATCGTAAAGGGACTTAATGAGTTTTTTTGCGACATTGGTATAGTATCCGGCATCCTGTTCGTTCATGTACTTGGACATTTCCAGCATACCGCAGGCTGCGATGGCGGCAGAACTTGAGTCTCTTGGTTCAGTTGCTTCATCGCCGTCACCAAAGCTCAGATCCCAGAAAGGTATCAGATCCTTTGGCAGATGATTAAGGAAATAGGTGGCGATACGTTTAAAGTAGTCGATGTACTCTTCTCTTTTTGTATATTTATAGGCCACAGCTGTGCCATAGATTCCCCAGGACTGACCTCTTGCCCAGGCAGAACCATCTTTATAGCCCTGACATGTAGAACCGTGTGAGAACTCACCTGTTTCAGAGTCAAGGAAAACGGTATGCCAGGTGGAGTCATCCTCACGAAGGATATATTTCATGGTTGTATGGATATGCTTCTCTGCGATATCGCGGTACTTAGGGTCACCTGTTACTTCTGAAGCCCAGTAAAGTAAAGGGAGATTCAGGAGGCAGTCAATGATAAATCTGTAGTTTCCGGGATCATCCATGGAACCCCAGGCCTGAAGAAATTCTCCTACAGGATGGAACCTTTTGATGAGTTGCTCAGCTGCAAGAATGGCAGCTTCCTTCGCTTTCTCACTCCCGGTCAGCTTGTAAGCTGCGACACAGGACGGGCTGAAAAGAAAACCCATATCATGATTGTCTACATCATATTTTTCAGAAATGCGTTTATGGAAGGAATCAACTTCTGTAAGACCTGCTTTCAGTAATGTCTCCTTTTCCGCACCTGTGGCTGCTTCGTAAGATAACCATATCTCTCCTGTCCAGAAACCTGTAGTCCAGTTTTTGTTCTCTCCCGGTTTATAGAAGCCGGAAAAGCTGGCTGGTCCAGGAAACTGCTCTGTAAAATCAGAAAGATTCCGTTGTACCTGCCTTACTGAAAAGCTGAGGGCATCAGAGACCTCGGTGTTACTAATTTCTATATATTTAGAGATATCTTGTTCATTGATCCATTTAGACATATCAATTGGTCCTTTCATTGAAGTGAGGAATTGTCAATTTGAAATTCATCTTCTAGAGCATCGAATAATTAGTAATCAGTACAAAGCACCATGTTAGAAAGTTGTACAATAGTGCAATTTATATTTTTTTCGAGCTGCCTATAAACAGAAAATGCATGGGATGGGCGCCAAGGCTTGCGAGTTGAAAGAACATACAGTGAAACCATGTACGAATCCGGATGCACAGAGTGCAGACGGGGCGAACATGGTAAGCTGAATGTTCTTTCAATCGAGTGGGCCGGCGCCCGCCCATGCATTTTCGGCCGTATGCGACTATTCTTCGTTAACCCTTTACACCGGAAGATGCGATACCTGCAACAAAGTACTTCTGGAGCGAAAGGAATACGATCACTACAGGGATCAGGCTGATGCAGGATGCAGCCATGATAAGTCCATACTCTGCTGAGTACTGTGATATGAACATCTTGAGACCAATCTGTAAGGTTTTCTTGTTTTCTGATGTAAGGTAGATGAGTGGTCCCAGGAAATCATTCCAGGTGTTAACAAATGTGAAAATCGTCAGAGTTGACAGTGCCGGCTTTGAAAGAGGAAGCATGATGGTTGAGTAAATCTGATATTCGTTCATGCCATCTATTCGTGCTGCTTCGCAAAGTGAATCCGGGATACCTTCATAGAACTGACGCATCATGAATACGCCGAAGGCTGTGAAGGCCTGAAGTATGATGATGGACAGGTGTGTGTCTGCAAGTCCCAGCTTACGCATGAAAAGGAACTGGGGAACCATGTAAGACTGCCATGGAATTGCGATGGTCGCGATGTAGGCGAGGAACAGGATATCTCTGCCCTTAAATCTTAATTTTGCAAATGCATAAGCCGCAAAGCTTGATGTAAGAAGCTGGAAAAAGGTTACTATCAAAGTAAGCTTTACTGTATTCTTGGTAAAAGTTAAAAGGGGTATTTTGGTCCAGATATCTACATAGTTGTGCCACTGTGGTTCATAGCCGAACCATTGATAAGGTATAACAAAGATGTCCTTGTTATACTTAAGTGATGCTGTGATCATCCAGATAA
>DGVW01000101.1 GCA_002396005.1 Oribacterium sp. UBA4274 | reverse complement strand
GAGACACTCAATATCACAATGAGCTGACAAATATAACCCAGAGTCTGTGTCAGACTTGCTATCAGGCTTTGTATATCCAGTCGTTGATGTGCATTTAATATAGAAGAAAGATATCCAAAAAAGAAATAACTGATTACAGTATTACCAAGATATACCAGATAAATGATGTAGATATTGATATCAGAAGGGGCTGTACCATTTATCAGTTTATGAAGTACTGGTATCAGTGCAATACCGACTATAGTGATTACGGTTCCTATGACACGATATACATTTCTGAAAAATGATAGCAGCGCATTGATGGTTTTTGTATCATTATCAGCCAAAGGCTTATACATACTGTAAATGATTGCGCTGCTGAATCCAAGCTCAGAAAGACTCAGCACCTGAAGTATAGAACTAAACAGACTGTTGAGTCCGAGATACTCTATCCCCATCCTGTGTATAATTGTGGTTCGTATCAGAAAAGGAAAGAGCATGGCAAGTCCTCTGTTGAAAGCTCCTGCCACAACTCCTCTTTTCGTATTTTCACTACGTTCAAGTTTCATCTACATCAATCCTTTAAATATAAACTTTCATCTGTACCAACATGTTTTAGCCTGATTCATGTTTTAGTCTGATTCATCTTCTATCTGTTTTGCTTTTAAAAACTTCATCATAAATCATCAATACTCTATCTGCATTTCTTTGGGCAGTAAACGTCTCTAATGCCATCAGTCTGCCATCAGCAGCTATCCTTTTCATCTCAGCCCGATGGCGGATTGCATAGTCTATCACGCTTACAAAATCATCAATATCTCCCGTCTTATACAGAAGTCCCGTTTCTTTATCACTTATGATTTCTCTCGTACCTGCGCTATCAGCACCTATAACCAGTGCTCCGCTAAGCATCGCCTCCACCGTAACAAGTCCAAAGGCTTCTGCGGTCGAAGTCATAAATGAGATATCACTTTCCCTGTAATACTTCTCGGGGCAGCTGCTGAACCCTTCAAATGTAACGTATTCGCTTAGTTTCAAATCAGATACTAATGCTTTTAACCTTTCCTCTTCAGGCCCTCTTCCAACTATTTTCAGTCTTATGCTGAGATTTCTTTGCCCATTATCCTGATTAAAAATTGTTTTTTTATCGTTTACGGGATCACAGATATCCATTTGATGCTCTTCGATATATCTGCCCAAAGCCTCAATCAGCAGTGCTTGTCCCTTTTTAGGATACAGCCCTCCGACACAAACCATTTTTATCTCATCATCAAGCATTATCTCTTTTTCAGGACAATAGAATTTCCCTGCATCGACACCATCATAAACCCAAGAAACCTTCTTCTCCGGCAATATACTCTTGTACTTATCATAGATAGCCTGTGAAATGGTAATTATGGCATCAGCGGCACTCATGAGAGCATAACCTTTCTCTCTGTTCCACATACGATTATTCTGGTCTTCTTCCAGAAACTCTCTTATATGCCATACTACAGGAATCTTTAAATCATATGCAGCCACTGCCGCAACATAGGAGTACGAAGTATTGATATGAACTAAATCCGGTCTTTCCGCCCTGAGATATCTCTTGATCAAGTGAATTGCAAAAATGTTCAGAAACTTTTTTACAGGAATTTTGGCAAGATAATAGAGATCAGAATCAATCGGCGTGTCCCAACTATATGACTTAATGGTCACAAAAGGCACCCCTGCATCCACCAGCAATTTGGTGCCATCCCCTTCCTTGGGAAGTATCACCTTGACATCAACTCCTCTGTTTTTTATTTCCTGTACCAATCGCACCATACAGATAAATGCTCCTGATGCAGCATTATTATCTGATGCGACATAAATCACCTTCATAGCTCTTTCTGTTCCTTACTGTAATTTTATCTTTTATCCTGTGCGATGTTTTATTAGCTCCTGCACTCGTTACGATGATCTTTTTATGCTGTGGTATTTTTTCAAGCTTCTGATTGAGTATATGATCATGTAATATATTGCTTCAAACAAATTTAATCCCACATATCTGTAAGTATTCCAATTCATCATGGCAGCTTTTATCTTATTACCTGATTTTGATCCGGATGTTATCCTGTATTTTAATAGTGGCTCGTCAATCCCATAAGCACACCCTGTTTCTCTGAGTATCCCGATCCATGAGGCAAAGTCCTCATGCATTTTTCCAATCTCCGGCATAGGATATTTCATGTACAGATCTTTATCTACCAATACAGAAGAACAGGATATCAGATTCTGTTTTAAAACCTCTTTCAATGTTATCCTCTCAGGAACATGGAGTATGTAATCATAACCTTCTCCGGTTTCAGTTATAAATCCACTGCCCGTAAAACACAGTTTAACCTGTGGGCGCTCTAAAACCAGCTTCATCTGTTTTTCGAGTTTGTAACTATCCCAAAGATCATCACTGTCTAAAAAGGCAATCCACTTTCCCTTTGCCTGCGAAACGCCATAGTTTCTTGTATAGGCAACTCCCTTATTTTCCTGATTTACAAAACATCTGATACGTTCATCTGAAAACGTCTGCTTTACCCTCAAAAGTCCATCATCCTTAGAACAATCGTCTATGAGAATCAATTCGAAATTTCTATAAGTCTGTGCCAATACGCTTTTTACAGCATCGATTATATAATCAGCTCCGTTGTACAACGGCATGATAACACTTACTTCAACTTCTGTGCCTTGAGATATATTCACAACACCTTAGCCTGCCTTCTTTTTCTCTTTTGTGTTCTTGCATGTGCATATTTCAGCACATCTATCTTCAATACTTTATAGTTAAACAAATGGAAATATTTCTTTACTCTGTCAAGCCGGGTTTCCTCTGTATTTAAAAGATACACTTCTTTTACCTTCATACGATTTTTCAACAGCCATACATTGAACAGTCTTTCTGACAGATAACCAAATATCCGTTTTTCATTTGCGTCATACTCAGATATATCCGTTTGCTTTTCCAGCTCAAACAGTATATCAAACAGCCATTGACAATAAGAATCAACGCTTGCTTTCTTTCCTATAAACATATTACAGATATAAATTTCATCCTGATCTGATATCTGATCAAACGCGTCCACATAATCAGGATACTTGATCCTTATAATATCTCTCAATCTGTCATAATCTTCCACATGCTGAAGATAACCATAGTGTCTGCGTACCTTTCCAAGCAAACATTCTTTCTTAGGAAGAATAACATCATATTCTGACATGTATTTTGAAATCTGTTGTTCACTCAATATAGCTTCTGTATCTCTGAGTTTACCTGTTTCACACAGATATCTGCGATAATGCGCAAGTCCCACCACATCGGCTTTACTGTTTTTCCACATCCAGTACAATGCCGTCAACTCGCAAAAGGATCTGTTTTTATCAGAAATATTACTGCCTGTCGCATCGTTCAAATACTTTAGTTGTTTAACAGTTTCTTCATCCTTTAGAGCAGCTCCTACAAATATAGGTTTATAACAACTGTCTAATGGTATTTTTATCTCCTTTTGTGTTGCAACAAATACTTCTATTTTCATACGATCTCACTCTCTGGTTAAACATCATCAAAATATCCCCAAAAGCACTGCAAGCTTAAACATCAGATTTCTCTTTACATAATCAGTTTTTATCTCCCGGTCCAGAAATAGCCTGAATCTCGCCGGAAGTGAATCCTTGTAACATGCAACCTTTGCAGCCATCCTTATATAGTCTTCAGGCATCTCATCTCCGTACGCCTCCAGAAGACTTCCTATGCATCTGCTCCTTATGCAGTCAGGTTTAAGCAATGTGTCTACATATCTTTTCATAACCTTCTTCATGGACAGCTGCCCACCTATGGTATTGTTGCCATGTTGTCTGTAGAGGATGTGCACATCCTCGTCGTATATCACACTGCCGCCAAGGGCCAGGCACACTTTATGGAGCCACTCATCATGCATGGTTATCGGCCCCGGTGTTTTTCGGTTAATGATATCGAGGAGAGTCCTGTCAAAAACCATAGTGCATCCCGTGGAGTTTGACTTTATGAGACAAGCCGGAAAATCCGTGGAGGTTTCATATATGCCTTGAGGCCCTTTCAACAGATTTCCGTCATTGTCGGAAAATCTCGGGTTTCCATAGTATAATACAGGCTTATTATATTTAATTCTGTCCGATTTTGTGTCATTACATGTTGGAATCATATCTTTAGTTTGTCCATGTTGTTCTCCGGAGTCGATGATGGCCTGAACCGAAATCTGAAGCTTATCCGGGAGCCAAGTATCATCCTGATCGCACAATGCATAAAAATCCGCCTCCGGAGCATGCTTCATGAGATCGAGAAAGCTTCGTGCCGGGCCTACATTCTCACCTGCATAGTAATCAAATTTCACACATCTGCCGGACTTTTTACTTCTTATTCCGTAAGTTTCACCTTTACCGGTCTGTCTGTTATCTATAGAAACTCTATCCGGCTCCCGAGGTGTATCCCTTATGATATATGCATCGGTTTTTTGGATTTCTCCTTGCTCTTTGGCACAATCTCTTATTTTACATTTATATGACTCAAGTATCTCCAGTGTCCTGTCCTTGGACCCGTCATCTCTTGCAAGTATCTCAACATCGACACCTTCCTGCCTGAGCAGGCTGTCAATCTGACAGTTGAGATACCGCTCTCCATTGTATGTTGACATCAATACTGCAACCTTAAACATCGTCTATTCCAATCCAATCATCAATATTCCGGCGGAACTCTGCATTATGCATCATGCAATCTGCATTCTATATCCTCATTTGCCGCAGGATTTCAGTAAAAAACAGGTTGAGCCTAAACCCAACCTGTTCATTATATCAGACCTGTGCCTGTACGTATATTTCATCTAAACAGATACTTCTTAAACTTTCCAAACGCCTTAAGAGATCTCTTGAGATCGTTAGGATCCCTGAGACCTGCCCATAATCTGTGCAGTATATACCTCGGTCTCAGATAATACTTCTTTCTCGCATCATTACAGAAGCTGACCATGTCCTCACTGGTGAGTTCAGGCAGCTCCAGTACTGTATTGTGAGTTCCATCCTCTCTGCAGTACTCCGCATAACCGGCCTTGATATAGCCATGTGACTTAGCCCACTCGTAGGCTTCTGTTCCCGGATACGGAATAAGCGGGAAGAACTGGGCCGTATCGGTATTGAGCTCCAGCGCAAGCTCCAGCGTTTTCTGCATAGTTTCTCTGGTTTCTCCCTGATTACCCACCATATAGCAGGCATGAACCAAAAGTCCGGCCTTTTTGGTATTCCTGATATACTCTCTGACCTGCTCGATAGTAGTACCCTTTTTGATATTGTCGAGGATCTCCTGTGTACCGCTCTCGATGCCGGGTATGACCAGACGGCATCCCGCCTTCTTCATAAGCTTCATTGTATCGAGATCCAACGTATTGACTCTTGCATTACATAACCACTTGAATCTCTTATTGAGTCCGGATTCGATGAGCAGGTTACAGATATCGCTGACTCTTTTCTTATTGATGGTAAATGTATCGTCCTCAATAACTATTTCCTTCACATCCGGAAAATGGTCAGCTATATACTGAAATTCCTTCACAACATTTTCCGGACTTCTCAGTCTATACTGATGGCCATGCATGGTCTGAGGATATACACAGAAGTTACACCTGCAAGGACACCCTCTGCCTGTGAAGATCTGAATCTCAGGATACTCTGCAGCCGCAAAGAAATAATCTCTGTAATCAAGATGTTTCTTTATGAACTCTGCGGCAAGAGGGATCTCATCCAGATCTGTGATATACAGAGCATTCTTATTGTGCATTATCTTTCCGTTAAGTCTGCTTCTGTAACTGATACCTGATAGTTTTGACATGTCTGTCTCGAGTATATCTATAGATAAGGTGTTCTCAAAATATCTTCCCAAAACTGCTCCCAATTTTGAAACAGTAAAGTCAAACTCTTTTCTCGCAATTCCATCAATCCACGGAAAGCTTGTCAATGTTTCATCGGGAGTTGAGGAAGGATGTGTCCCCACCAGATATACAAAAGCCTCCGGGTACTTCTCTTTAAGCTTCCGCGCAAAATCTGCATCGCTGTATATAGACGGAGTACTGGTATCCAAAACAAACAGACACTTTCCTTCGGTTCCACACACATTACTATCTATTATTTTCAAGCTTTTTTCAAAATCAAGAGCCTTAGCCGGAGCGTCAAGAAAACTCACATCATATCCCATCTTCTCAGCATATGCGGCTGCGTATATTAGCCACAGCGGATAGTATAACACTCCACTTTTGGCCACCGCCGGACTTCTCGACTCTCTTGAAAACTTTCCATACTCCCACTTAAAAGGAGGGTTTACAAAATATATCTTCATATCAGAACAAATCCTTTTTATTATCATCAAAAAAAGCTATCGTCATAAACGATAGCTTTAATCATCGACTATATTTAACCAAGCACCTGTTCAAATGTCAAGCTTGGGTCAAACGGAACACTGTCGCCGATAGCAAGATCCTCTTCCACTATAACCTCATCACCGCATGTGACCTTATACTTATAGCCGAACTTCTCAAAAAGATTGCCGAAGTCCTCATCACTATACTCTGTTATACGGTAATCCTGAGTTCTGGCAGCATCAACGATAGCCTTGGTAGCTTCTGTAAGCAGATACTCCAGCGCATTTTCAGATACATTCTCCATGATATCGACAGTCAGAACTATCTCTTTCGTTTCATTGTTTCCTGAAACATCCATATCTTTAACAAATCCGAAAACCTCTTCATCCTGAAGAGTCTCGATAACCTCGTTGTTCATCTGGTCAAATTCAAATGTATATGCCTTATCTTCAGGCGCCAATGTTACATTAGGCGTCTCAAGCGGTGATACATAACTCTTCTTACAGCCTGTTGCTGCCAAAATCGTCAAACATAAAACTCCAACAATATATATCTTTCTCATATTTCTCCTTTATGCAAGCGAAACTTAAACTCTGTTTAATACCACATCGAAAGATAATATCATTATTAAGCTTAGATTTCTATTCTTTAATTATTACAATATACTTAATCCTACGAACATCAGTATCATTAGTACCGGAGTAGTAATAGGAATTGCGATATTTACAACAGCCTGAAGTGCGTATGCTATTACACCTACGGCTATCATCATCGGAACATTTTTCTTGCTTTTAAACATTGCTTTTACACTTGTACAGAGGAATGTAAGATAAGCTATAAGTCCGGCTATACCTACAGTTATGAAATACTCCAAATACTCGTTATGAGCGCTATCGAAGAATCCATAACCTTTAGCCCACATCAGATCCATAAATCTGTCCATGGTGATGATATAGTAGGTATCAGGCCCATAACCGAAAATCTTACTGAAAAGTGTTGCATCTGTAGTCCAGTAAGTCATGGCTAGCTTCCAGTTTAACCCTCTGACAGTACCCCACTCTTCATTAAATATAAGGATATTTCTGTATGGCTCCCATATCTCAGAGTGTACTCCCGTATTTGCGAGGATCAGGATGACGATAACCCCCGTAATCCCCAAAAGTATCAGGGATATCCACACACTTCTTACCCTTTTCAACGCTGCAGCGCTCATCTCTTTTGCTTTGGAACTATACACTGCTGCAGCAACCACCAGAAGAAACATCAGAACAACTATGATATTCATGAAGCCCTTTTTACCGAGTTCTATCACTATGCTAGGGTCTGCGTCATTCATGGTAGGAAAATCTTGCGAGGCCAATACAGCAGTAACCTTAACAGAAAGTACATACATAAACATCACGATAAAGAATCCGGATAACTGCTTCCAATTCTTTATGAGTACCAGAGGTATCACCATCCACACTGCGGCTGTAGAAAGAACTGCGTTGTCGCTTTTTCCCATGATCTGGGCAAAAGACACTATAAGCAGCATCACAAATGTGTATATGTATTCAAACGGCTTTTTTGCAAGCACAAATGCAGATGCGGCTACACCATAGAAAATCGCTGTAAAATTGTTATAAGTGTTTATGTTACCTATTGATGAAACAAATGTATATGCATAAATATCATCTGTTCCATCCAGCATACCGAAGGTCATCATAAAGAAATTACAGATACCCCATATGCATACCAGACTCCAACAGCCCATAAATGCATATATATGCCACTTTTGATATCTGTAAAATCTGGTTATCAGGATATAGGCTATGTAAAACATAAGCCACAACAGAAGCCCCTGGTTCCTGCCTCTGTCTCCCCAGAAGGCTTCATACGGGTACTCGGCAAAAGCTGTTGATATAGAAAACACCAATATAAGTACCGTAAAGGCTATATCAGTTCCTGTTATATGAAGTACTTTGCATAAGTTTTGTACCTTCAGGAGTAACCCGGATTTATGTTTTACGGATTTTAAACCACTGTTTTTTATATCAGTATTCTTTGTACCACTACCATTTTTACCATCGATTCTCCTTGCCTCAGTCCCAACATTTATAGCTTTGAGGCTTTCAAAAAATCTCTTTCTGATAGCACCTTCGTTATAGAGAGTATCACACAACAAATACAATAGCCCTATAATCACAAATATCACGCCATAGGCCAGAGTCGGCTTCCAAAATAGTGCAAATCTGAACACCAATATATCATAGTATTTATCATGTATACTTAAAGGAAATATACATAGATAGAAAAGCACATATACCTCTGTAAGCCACTGTGCTATATTTCCAAACAATTTCTTTATCTGCGCTTCGCTTTTTAAATTTTTCATATCTGTTGTCTTCTGCTGCTTTTCTTTATATTTACGTCTATATCACGCGATTTATATGATACCACAGACATAATTCATCAACAAGGCATCTAATTTCTAGATCAATTGCTTAATGCTTATATCTAAAAAAAGCAGTTACCATTTAGTAACTGCTTTAATAACCAACTGATAAAAGGGTTAGACACTAAATAACTTTGTAACCCCCACTAAAAGTATTTGCCACTCACATTATTATTCCCCGTACTCAGGATCTTTTCAATCCTGCAGCTATGTTTCCTGTTTCCTGCGGGTGCGTTTTTATCGTAGTTAACTCCCACAAGTATTATTTCTCCGCCATAGTTCCTAAGTACCTCAGGATATCTTCTGTCTTTTATCTGATCAATAGCTGTTTCAGCAGTTTTGTTCCATTTTAACTCTATAAGTAATGCCGGCCAGTCAGAATCATGCTTTGGCAGATAAACTATATCTGCATACCCTTCACCTGCCGGAAGTTCTTCCCACTGTAGATAATGATCCCGATAGGTATAGTACGAAAGCTTAATAACACTTCTCAAACTATCCTCTTTGTTATAGTGGATTGGTGAAGTTTCTTCCCTGTGTATCTTTTCTATCTGTTCTGCAACAGCCTCTTCATTCATCTCAATTGTATCCAAAAATAGCTTTTCGCTTTCCATGAGGCGTTTTGTTGTTTCATCATGTTTAACTTCGCGGATTGCTTTTTGGAACTCAAGTCTTATTTCTTCATTAGGTATATATGCTGTCTTTTCTTCCGAGTCATAGGCAAGATAGCCCAGATGTATCATCAGTGTGAGAACATCATCTTTCCCCCTGAAGGTAGTAAGGTCATTGGCAAAACCGTTGGTATCAACCTTTACTTTTACGCCACCAATTAGTTCTGCAATAGTTTTAGCAAGACCATTGTACGGCTTACTGATATAGTTCATGAGCCCTTCCGCTGCTGAACTTTCACTCCAGTATGAATCAAAATCATCATAAGTCAGTGCTTTCATAACTGAGTTTGGATTGTAGACAGCACCTACCCCTTTAAATTCATAGCCATCATACCATGTTCTCATTTTCTCAAAACTAACTGAATGTTTAATGCATAGGTCCAAAACCTCTGATTCCGTAAAGCCAACATACTTTCCATACTGCCTCGGTTTTACAACTGTAAACTCTTCGAAATCAGAAATAGCAGATTGTGATCCATCCTTTTTTATCGGAAGTATACCTGTCATATATGCTGCCGCAAAAATCTTCGCTGTTGCTCCACTATTTTTAAAAAGTGATCTCAGAAACTCCAGATAATCCTCTTGTGACTTGGGATTCTCTCTTATTGGTGCATCCCACTCATCTATGAGAATAACGAACTTATTGCCTGATTTGGCTACTGCATCTACAAGAGTCGAAGATAAATTTTCCGATATTTCCACATCAGGATATATGTCTTTTATTTCTCTGGACAGACTATCAATAAGATACGGTACAAGATTTGTGAATTTGTCCGAATAAGGTTTTATGCCTGTCATATCCCAATATATAACATCGAACTTATTTAGATACTTTTCATAACTTGTTTTTTCAGAGATAACATACTCATCAAATAGTTCATGTGAATCACAGGTCTTATCATAGTAAGCAGCAAGCATCTGTGCAGCATAGGACTTACCAAACCGTCGCGGTCTGCTTATACATATGAGATTTTTGGTTGTTCCTATTGTTTTATTGATAAGCTCTATCATTCCGGTCTTATCTACATAATCACTTCTGGTTATACTTCTGAATGCTTCATTTCCCGGATTAAGATATATCCCCATAACAATTCACCGCCTTTTCAACGCACCATTAAAATCTATATTCGTGTCTTTATTTTAACATATCACCTCATAGATATCTTTGATAAACCCATATTTTACTTCTTCATTTGGAAAGGCTAGTGTATACAAACTGTACCCTCAAAAAAGGAAACCCTCAAGAACTTTGGAGACCCACTAAAAAACAGCCAACCTATAAGATCGACTGTTATATAATGTCCTTTATTAATTTGCATGTTTTGAATTTAATTTTCTAAGTCTTCTAGTTTGTAAAATTTCCCGAACTTTCTCCTTGAAAAGTCAGCACCTAATGTGTTATTAGTATGTAAATTTTAATTCTATTAGAAACCAATTACTCTGGATATAGAACATCCGAATACATATTCCAAATTGTATACATATTCTCTTTCAATTTAGCTACCGTACTATACATCTCATAACATGAAGTGTCGTATTGTGGTTTTATTACAGCTAGCGCAACACCGCCTATACTTTCAAATTGAAAATTATTTCTGTAATATGTAATCAGTTTGGCATGATCACTGTTTCCTAAAATATAATCATAATCTGCAGCAAACAAATATGCATACTGACACCCTGCTATATTAGATACTTTTATTATTAAAGGAACTATAGCAAGCCAAAAAACCAAAAAACCTATAGGTGCCTTGATGTCCTCAGGCTGAGAATAATTAAAATTCTTACATATATTTTGAATTTCTATAGCTGAATATGTATTCTTCACATTTATTGTTCCATTATCAGCCCTTGCCTTTTCAGCTTTAATAATGGCTTTAGCATCTTCATATAATTTTGCAAACTGATCATCAGTATACATCTCTGTCGCCTTATAATCAGTAAGAAGACTTTGATTGTTATCCCGAATTGCATCGGCTAACATATTAACGAAATCCCTATCCTCATCGGACAATGATTCATATCTTTCAGCTTCATATAACAAGCCACATTTAAGTGAAAAATAAGCGGCCACTTCTCTCGAACTACTATCTTTGACAAGATAGTAGCAGGAATCTCCTTTAATCATCTCCTCCCATGCACATTTTTTAAGATGATTCTCAACCCCTTTACCGTACTCACCACCGCAGAAGTTTTCGATTAGCATTCTGTTATCATCATTATCAGTTAACTTTTCAATATAATAATGTGAATCAAAAAGTTTCCTAGCTATATCATAAATTTGAAGCATACTATCATCAACAGGCCTCTCTAAATGCTTTTTCTTTAACCGCATCCACTTTCATTGCAGTAACACTCATTTCAACATCACCATTTTCCGCCGATGATAAACCACGTCTCGAATGTTTCCATGAAAACTCTGCATGTGATAATTCACTAAGTTTCCAAGAAGATAACGAACCATACCTTTCCAACACTGAAGAAACAAGATTCTTAACATAATCAGGAACAGGATCTTTAACTTCACAAAAAAGGTTACCGCCTTTTTTATATTCATGTCGAACACTCTTTAATACAGGACCAAATTTCCATCCATAAAACGGTTCATCAAATAGTGTTTGTTGTGTATACATCAATGATTCTCTTTGCGTAAAGTACATAAGCTTATGCATTTTCATCTCATCCATAGGTAAACCAAACTTCATCATGTACTGATCATATAATTCTTTTGCAACCGTAAGAGTTCTCATATTTCTCCTCCTTCCCAATTCTTTACAGATTTTAACACCAAAAATTACGAATATCAATAACCGTTAAACAAATGTTTTATAAAAAGCAAGCTTCACCTTACTTTTTATATCGGCAATAATTACATTTTCATAAGAACTATAGTTCTCTCCCTATCGCTATTTATCGAACAGCAATATTATAATACCGCATAATCATAACAAAAGCCGATATTATAGCTTTGTTGTATGATTATCATCTTATCTAAAATAGTAAGTAACGATCGTCGCTATTACGTGCTGTTCACGTTTCATGTTATTTCATCAGCTTCTATATCACTGATTATCAATTATTTTAATCCATGCAATTATCCGCCGTCGAAAGTACAATAACCTCATCTCTAACCAATTTAAATTAAATCGATTTATTATTTTCTTTCTTCAATAATTCCCTTTTTATATATGATAAATCCTCTAATATTTTATAAATCATATGCGATTTTGAAGACAATATTTCCGGTAAATAGACATCAAAAATTATTCCTGCACAATATATCATAAAGCACATAATAAATATTAACAGTAGATATATACTTATATTGTTTTCTGTTTGTCCCCAAATTACTTCTTTTAATATTGATGCGATAATTGATAAAAACATTATATCAAAAAATTTACTAACAATATTTATTGGTTTTTCTTTTTTCAATTCCCTTTCACCAGTTTCCATCAACCATTCTATCCCATCAACGCAATATAAATGCATATTTGTTAATTCACATTTAATTCTGTCTATTCTTATCTTAAAACTGTCGTTATCTTTTTCTTCAGCTTTAAATCTTCTTATTATGTATACAATATCCACTAGTGCTAACAGTAGTGCTAATATTTCAAATACATATTGTGCATATATTTCAAATACAAAGCTCGCCACCATGCATATTATAAATACTAGCGTATCAAGATTATCAATTACTGATAATTTTCTTATTTTTCGTAATTTTTTATATTTTACATAAAAATATTCAAACATAGATTTTCCTTTCAAAAAAAGACCCGAGGGTAAAAACCCTCGAGTCTTAAAATCTCTTTTACAAGAAATTATTTGCTATTCTTAGCATCGATTGCATCATCAACAAGTCTATCTAATGCACTCTCATTAGCAGCAGCAAGCATAGCTGTTGTGATAGAAATCTTCTTATTGTTGCTTGAATCATATGTAAGATACTGGTTGTAATCATCCTCAGAAGCGAAGTACTTAAGAACCTTACCATACTTGTTAACTACATAATAACCATCGTTATTATCCTTAAGCTTAGCCTTGCTCTTTACAAGAGTACCAGCTCTGTTAACAAGTGCATTGCCAACAGTCTCTTCACCAAATACAAGATCAGTAGGAACAGCACTTGTGTTTACAGTACCACTAGCAGTTGTAACACCTTCTACTGCAGCGTAGTTAGACTCATCATCAGTTGATGGAGCAAGAACGAGACCGTTGATTGTCCACTTCTTAATCTTTGAGATGTAACCAGTTGTACCTACACCTGAAGATGTATTGAAGTAGAACTGATATGAACCATCATCAAGTTCAAGAGTCTGATAGCCCTTCTTCATTGAGCCATCCTTCTCCTCATCCTTAGAGAACCAGTATACCTTATCGTATCCTGTAACGTTCTCATTGCTATCAACATACTTGTAAGCTGTAACCTTATCAAATGTACCAGCAATTACCTGCTTCTTAGTAACATCGCCAGCTCCACAAGCCTTAACGATATCACCCTTGTTGTAATCTTCCGTATCATCAGCTCTCTCGATAACGAAATCTGTAAGCATACGGCCATACTTATCGAATGCATACTTCTTACCGTTGATCTTCTTAATCTGGTTAGTTGTGAGCTTACCGCTGTTGTTGAAGTACCACCATGAGTACTCATCATCATTGTAATCACCAACAAGATCCTCTTCGAGAGAATCCTCATCAGGAACAGCCCATACCCACTTGTTCTTTCTCTCAGCACCATCACCGTTGAGGTACTGAAGAGCGCTAGATGATGTATTAGCATCCTTAGCTGACTGTGTAGCTGTAGCCCAATTTGTAAGCATGTGTCCATCAGCAGCAAAGTGATAGTATGCACCATTGATCTTCTTACGAGCACCGTTATCAGGTCCTCTCTTCTTACCATCGTTCTTGAAGTTGAACCAATAGTTCTTTGTATCGTTGTCATCCTCTACAGTAAGCTGAATCCAACCTGTCTGCATGTGACCATCGTTCCAACCGTTAAAGTAGTAAAGAGATGTCTTCCAAGCCTCGTCATCGCCGTCCTGCTGCTCAACGTTGTCCTTGTTAATCCAGCCATAGAGCATATGACCTTCTGAATCGAAAGCATACTTGAGACCATTGATTGTCTTGATCTCAGATGTTGTAAGGTCATCCTCAGATGTGTAAGCCTTACCATCCTTACCAAAGTAGTACCACCAGTACTCAGCATCAAGATCTGAGTTAGACTCGTCCATAGCTACAGCCTTCCAAGTGTTAGTAACCATAGCACCGTACTGGTCTACATAGTAGTATCTTGTCTTTGAGTTGTTGTTATCCTCGATGAGCTGGTTTGTAGCCATAACTCCATCGCTGTCAAGATAGAACCAATTTCCGTTTGCTGATTTCCAAGTATCAGTTACAGCGTCTCCGTTGTTGTCAAGGTATCTCCACTCGCCTGTAGAGTTATCCCAACCAGCTGCCATAGATACAGCTGATACGCCAACAGCGAGAAGTGCTGCAGCTGAAAGTGTTGCGAATACCTTTGTCTGCTTCTTCATAATAAATGCACTCTCCTTTTTTCTTTAAGAACTATAAATCTAGTTCAGTTACGATGTGGATTATACCATGCTTTTCTGATTAATCAAGTCCTTTTCTCAAATAATCTGCAAGGTTATGTACGAAATATATGTCACATCGTCGTTTACATGCATTATATTAACTCGCAAGTCCTGTGATGTACATAAATAAAAGTTTTCTATTTCTTACGCAATTCTTAACGTAAATATTAATCACGAATTAAGAAATTCCTAATAATCTTCCGTTTTTATTATTTTATCTATAAAAAAGCAGCAGGTAATGGTCACTGCCATTACCTGCTGTTTCTTTACTTTTATGATATTTTTTAGGCCGGTCCGTTCAGTATAGTATCTGAACTGTCTGATACCACTACATTATCTGATCCAGGGCCTGCTTCGATTTCATCTATAGAAGTTATAGATCCAGGTCCTCCCGCATCAGCCGCAGTAGTCGCTGTGCTTCCGCTAGGGCCTGCTGCTGAATCATCATCTTCTTCCTCAGTAAGTCCCGGTTCAGCTACATCATCAGAGGCAGTTGTCTCCTTCTTACTTGCCTTGGTTGTTTCAGAAGTATCTTCATCCTCATCTTCATCCGTGTCTGCGCCCGGCTCTTCTACGGTTTCCTTCTTATCCTTTGATTTTGCAGCTTCTTCAGTTTCAGATTTTTCTGACTTCGATGTTTCTATAACATTGCCGTCTGCATCTGTTTCAGGTTCCTTAGTTTTATGTTCATCAGATTCTGAACCCTCATCTGTTTCAGAGGTTTCCTTGGCAGACTTCTTCTTGTCCGATGCCTTTATCTTATTGCCATCTGCATCTGTTTCATAGATGTTATTACCATCCTCATCAGTCCCCTTGATAACATATCCTTCAGAATCGGTTTCTGCTGTTGTCTTCTTGCTTACGGCTTCCTTCTCTGATTCTTCAGTTTCCGCCTCAGTTGTTTTCTTTGCCTCGGTTTCATCCTTGTGACTTGCATAGAAACCGGAATCATCGGATATCTTCTGTGAGTATGACTGAACAGCGCTTGATACCTGATAATCCTCATCACCGTACAAAACGTTGTGAAGCCACTTAACATTGGATACAAGAGTAACAGGAATTACACAATCACCCTTCTTACCCATCATCTGATCCTTGATATCCTTAGGGAATCCGGCAGATTCCTTGATATTGTATCTTGATATGCCCTTGGCAAGCTCTACTATGTCTGCAGTGTCTATATTGAAAGCTACCTGTGGGAGTACTGTATCTATAATAGATGTAAGTGTTGCGAGGTCAGCCTTTTTGGCCTTATCCAGACATTGTGAGATAACCTCTCTCTGACGTCTGGTTCTCTCAAAATCTGTATCCATATATCTGAGTCTCGCATAGGCAACCGCCTGAACACCGTTCAGATGCTGAGGTCCCGGTCCTTTTATGTAGTTTGCGGCAGGGTTTTCAGCGTTGATACCGGCCTTGATGGAGGTCTCGTGGATATAGGCATTCATATAGTAGAACTCCTTATCCGTAATATCGATATCCACACCGCCAAGCATCTCTATGGTATCAGCTACAGCTTTCCAGTTAAAGGTCACATAGTTTTCAATGTTCAGATCAAGGTTACTGTTGAGGGCTGCGACAGCCTGTTCCGGGCCTCCGATAGCATATGCCTCATTGATTTTGGCATAACGTGTTCCTGAACCCGTTTTAAGATATGTATCTCTGTAAACAGATACAAGTCCTACATCACCTGTAGCCATATCTACATTACAGATGATCTGTACATCGGCATTGGCTCCCTTGCCGACTCCGCCGTCTCGGGAATCTACACCAAATACCGCCACCGTCCAGTAGCCGGACATCTTCTGTTTCTGTGATATATCGATATTGTTGTTCTGGACCTTGGATACATCAAACTCTACATCCTGTGTAAGATTCATGTATCTGTACACCGATCCAAAGCCAAAGATGCAGGCAAGCGTGAGAGCTTCGACTATAACCATGGCTATGATCCTGGTACGAAAAGCTTTTTTCTTTTTGTCACGCATCCTGCGCTCAAACTCTATATCACGTTCTACTTCGGAAGTGTCATTGAGAGTTCTGACCTGTGGTCTCGGCTCAACCCTCATAGGATCAGCCGGAACCGTCCTCCTCGGTCTTTCTGTCCTGACAGGTTCTCTTATTTCTCTCGGCTTGTTAAGTTTGGCCGATTTCTGTATCTCTGCGATTCTTTCAGCCGTACCACTACGGGGAGACGCGGTGCCACGTCCATCCATAGCTCTCGCCATGAGCTTTTCACTCATGGCTCTGTCCTGTACTATCTTGTCTTCAAGTTCGCTCTGACGCTTATCCGCTTCCTCCTGTGAGTGCGGGCGTCTGGTATCCTTGCCGTTATCAAGTGCCATCTATCTCTTCCTCATATAATTCATGTTGCAACCACATGTTGACGTATGCATAAGTCTCATCAGCTCTGAAAACTCTTTCATTCTGCAGAACACTCAGACTCCGAGCTTATGCAGTAAAACATCGGAATTTTACCACATATATGCTGAATCGGCAAATTATATCTCTATAATCATTAAATTCAGTAGGCGTTTTTATTAACAAATCCTTTAAATATGGTCAAAAACAGGATTTTGATATCGAGTCCCATGGTCCAGTTCTCGATATACCATATATCATATCTTATACGTTCATGTATCGATGTATCTCCCCTGAGACCGTTGACCTGAGCCCATCCCGTCATGCCGGGTCTTACCTGATGCTTGATCATATATCTCGGAATCTCTTCCTTAAACATCTCGACAAACTGGGTTCTCTCAGGTCTCGGACCTATAAGCGACATATCTCCCATAAAAACATTGAAAAACTGCGGGAATTCGTCGATAGAAGTTTTTCTGATGAACTTTCCGACTCTTGTGACTCTCGGATCCCCCGGTGTGGTCCAGCCTTTCTGCTCATCCTCAGGCTTCTGCTCCACCATAGATCTGAACTTGTACATCATAAACGGTCTGTTATGAAGTCCTACCCTTTCCTGTTTGAAGATGATCGGTCCCGGTGATGACAGTTTGATAAGGATGGCCACAACAAGCATGATCGGACTGAATATTACGATACCCACCAGAGAACCGATGATGTCTATGATTCTCTTGGCAGCGGCCTTAACCGGATCCGTAAGAGGAACATTTCTTATATTGATAACTGGAAGACCGTCCATGTCTTCGGTGACGGGCCGGGAATGTATGATGTTGTTGTAGTCAGGTATGAACTTGGTGTGTACACCGGATTTCTCACATACCGACACTATACCACCGAGTTTCTCATAGGCAGCAAGCGGCAGTGTGATGGCAATCTCATCTATAGTATTGCCGGCAAGAATCTCCTCCAGATCCTTTATCTTGCCGATGATCTTGACACCTCTGTAGGAAACTCCGGTCTCTGTTATGTCATCAACGATACCATATATATGATATCCCCAATCCGGATTTCTGTAGCAGGCATCCACAAACTGATCTGAAACATCTGAAAATCCAACAAGGATGATGTGTTTCTGGTTAAAGCCCTTTCTGCGCAATCTTGTGAGTATAAATCTGATGCCAAATCTCTCAACCGTAGTGGCAATCACATTTATAACACAAAAGGCCGCTATCATCTTGGTTGAGAAGTTGGCGAAATACCCTGATCTTCTGAATGCAAAAAGGATGGTTGTAAACACCATCATGCCGAGGACATTGGCCTCTACTATATTGATGAACTCTTTTCTTTTGGTTCTGGTACGCTTAGGTTCATACAGATGAAAGAGCCAGTACATAAAAAGATATCCCGGCACAACAGGAATCAGGGCTCTAAAATAAACCTGTGGCGGCAGAACTCCGTGCCCCGCAGGGAAAATACGTGACGCTATAAGAAGATACCATGCCAGCGCGTAAGATCCTGCTACGATCAGCGCATCAAGAACGACATGGAAATGGTTTAAAAATTGTTGGTTGTTTTTAATCATAATGGAAGTATACTCCCGTTTTACTAAAAATCCATAAAAATGTTTTTATCTTTTTCTTATTATCCATGTCTGCACTTTCCGGACAAAACCGGAAAGTGTCACACTATATCACTGAGTATATCCATCCGGAAAGGCTCTCCGACCTTTTCTTTATCCAGGTTTTTGAGAGTGAAATTGGATTTCATGAATGTCAGTGCCGGATTGTAATACGGATCACCGTACCTCAGGCACTCCTTCCACCTTTTGGCAAACTCTACGATCTCGCTGTTGAAGCGGGCAACCTTTTCAGGTGTGTCCTCCATCCCGCGGGACTTGGACTCGTAATGATAAAACTTGGCATATGGGTTATATACAACAAGTTTATTGAGAGCCCTTATCTTCATGCAGTAGTCAACATCATTGAAGGCGACTGCAAGATCCTCTGTAAAACCGCCCACCTCATCAAATAGCTTTCTCTTTGTCAGGAGACATGCCGCAGTAACGCAGGAGTAATCCTGAACGCACTTTGCTCTGTGCATGTATGAAAGCTCTGCATCATGAGTACGTACAAATGCCGCTCCGGCGATTCCTCCCATGCCCATGATGACACCGGCATGCTGGATGTCTTCATCCGGATAGAGCAGTCTCGCTCCGCAAATGCCTACATCCTCGCGCTGAACGTAACCTATCATCTCATCAATCGAATCCGGCTCGATAAGCTCGATGTCGTTGTTCAGGAAAAGGATGTATTCACCTCTCGTAAACTTCACGCCGAAATTGTTGATGGCCGAATAGTTAAAAGGTCCCTTCCACTTTACCACGCGAACGCTCGGTTTAGAGAGTTTCACATCTGAACCGGATGTTGACGCTTCACTTAATGCACCATCACTATCAATTTCCTTTTCACCAAAGTAATCATTACAAGCAACAGTTTCTGCGCCGGGAACTTCTGTCTGACCATCTGCCTCAATCTCAGCTGCGGACTTAAATCCAAGTCCCTCCATAGGATACTGCTTTTGTATCGCCTCATAGTATTTCCAGGTTTCAGGCTGATCCGAGTTGTTCTCTACTACTATAAATTCAAGGTTCTTGTAATTACTGTTGCTAAGTGACTGTATGGCCTTATCAAGGTCTGCTGTATGGTCCTTGTTAGGGATAACTACAGAGATAAGAGGCTGCGAGTTCTCATAAACTGTATGGTAAAAGCCATAGGTAATGCCCTTTTCTACCTTCTTCACCGGAAGTCCCAGTCTCTTGCAGTGGTCATATACAGCCCGTGCTCCCGCATCAAATGCATAAAGCTTTGCTTCGGGATGCTGCGCGGTTGACGCCTGATGAGATCTCCAGTGATAAAGTGACTTCTGTATGTGGTAGATATTGGAGCTTGTGAAACGTCCTTCTCTGAGGAGCTTCCTGTCCCTTTCACTGAGATTTTCGATGTTTCCGTGAGTTTTCTCAAGCTCCATTTCCTGAGCCTTTTCAACTGCTCTCAGAATCAGATCATGATCCTGGGCACCGTCATACTCCTTACGTTCATACACCTTGTTGCCTGCTGTATCCGTCTCCGCGATAGCATCAAGAAGGTCTCTCTTGAGTACCAGAAGATGACATATGTAGTTAACGGATCTCAGTAGATCCGGATTGAAGTCACTCTTGAAGTGCGGTTCAAAATAGTAAGTATCCTCAAAATCAATCTTATCCTCAT
>DGVW01000089.1:13938-25390 GCA_002396005.1 Oribacterium sp. UBA4274 | reverse complement strand
GACTATACGGTTATACCGTCAGGTCATACAGCTTTAACTACTTCTGCAGACACAAGCAGTCATTTCATAATTATTTCTGCGGCAACAGGTAATGAAGAACTGTCAAAATCTATGTGTGAGAGAGCAACTGAGCTGCTTATGGCAGAGGTTACAGGTTTGATCGGTGACTTTAAGTATGAAGTGATTGACAAGGCAACTGATATTGATATGCCTCAGGCAGACAACGGACTTATACCTATAACCTCTACAGGTTCAGTGGTAACAACAGAGAGACCGTTACTGTCCAATATAGTAAAAAGCTCGCTGAAAACAGCTGCTTGGGGCGTAGTGATAGCTTCGTTTCTTGCAGTATTTATCAGTTTCTTTATGGAGGTGACCAATGTGAAGTTTACCTCGATATCCGAAGTGCGTGAATTTGGTATACCTGTTCTTGCCACAGTGAGATCGGATAAAACGAAGGATATCCTTCATCCTGTCGGGATGCTTATTGAACATCTGGAAGGTGATGAACGGGCCTGTAAAGATATGAAAACAGCAGTGGAGCTTTCCGGATCATGTATATATAAACTGCTTCCGGAGAGTGGGAAGATAAGGAAAATTCTCATCACCGGGTCGCAGGATTCTGAGCTCCTTTCTGAAATAAAGGAAATATTTATAGGATTTAATAAATCTCCTGATATAGAGTTTTGTTCATCGGCTTATGTTTCAGATACACCGGAAACAGTTGATATGATTGACGATCATACGGCAGTTATCCTGGTAGAAAGGATCAATAAGTCTACAAAAGGCGATTATGCAGGAGAACTGCGTTATTTTGAACTTATAGACTGTAAGGTTTTAGGTACCATAATACTGAAATAATATGACATACATTATTTTAATTCTGGTTACGATTCCGCTGGCATATCTGTGGCAGAAAAAGGTGCAATCCGGCGTAGATAAAACAGTCTTTCTGAAGGATTATGCTATTAAGATAAAGCCTGAAGTCTATGCGCTGGCAGCACTTCTGCCTATCTATCTGGTATACGCACTGCAGTGTTCTGCCCACTCGGATTATGATAATTATCAGATCATGTACAGTATGGTTTCAGTGGGGCAACATGCGGTTCGTGATCCTGCTGTCTACTGCATTTTTAGAGTTTTTTCACTTCTCGGATTGCCGTTTCAGTTGGTATATCTGTTTATATATTTCCTGGCCTTTGTTCTGCTTGGTACATGTATAAAGGATTATTCCACAGATTACGCTATGAGCCTGACAATGTTCATAACGCTGTTTTTTATGCTGGGCTTTTACTACATCAGGCAGCTTATAGCGGTTATGCTTGTTCTGTATGCGTACAGAGATATCCGGGGCGGCAGATTCATAAGATATCTTATATTCATTATACTTGCGGCTACATTTCATACGTCGGCACTAGTTATGCTTCCGGGATATTTTCTGCTTCATTACACATTTACAACAAGTTTTTATATGATCACCGCATGTATGTTTGCGATTTTTAATGCCTTTAAAGAAAGTGTGCTCACGTGGATAGTTGCCACATTCATCCCCAAATATTTTGGAAGACATGAGATGTTCAGGTCCTTTGAGTTTGAGCTGTATGACACAATCTGGATGTTGTTTTTGCTGTTTATTACTTTGACTTTTATCTTTGTTTCTAAGACATCTTTCAAAAGATCATCGGAAGAGGCCCCGTTTCGTCACGAAGGGTTATTTCTCAGCGGATTGATATTTTACTTTATACTGTATTTTTTCGGCAGATGGATACTGGAGTTTGAACGTTTTGGTACATACTTATATATTCCAGTCATAGTTTTGTATCCACATATGATTAATGTTATTTCTGCTGGTTTATGTGAGGAGACAATGGGTGCTGATTCCCAAAAGCTCAGAGTGATACTGAAGTTTGCAACATATATCGTTCTGATTACTGTTTTTTATTTTAATTATCATGCTGATGGTGTGTGGAATTACAGAAGCATTTTTAGCTATTGAGAGGCTTTTGTGCTATACTTCCATGTAATGATTGCCACCGGGACGAGTTTCGGTGATAAGAGGAGGATTTTATGTCAAAGTATGATTATCTTGTAGTTGGTGCAGGTCTTTACGGCGCAGTATTTGCACAGGAAGCAGCAAAGCATGGTAAGAGTGTACTGGTTATCGACCGTCGCCCAAACATTGCAGGAAATGTTTATACAGAGGATGTTGAGAAGATCCATGTACACAAGTATGGTGCACATATTTTCCATACAAATGATGAGAAGGTATGGAATTATATTCAGAAGTTTGCAACCTTCAACAGATTTACAAACTCACCGGTAGCCAATTTCCATGGCGAGTTGTATTCACTTCCTTTCAATATGTACACCTTCAACAAGATGTGGGGAGTTGTGACACCGGAAGAAGCTGCAGAGAAGATTGAGGCGCAGCGCAGAGAGGCTGGTATCAAAGAGCCTAAGAATCTTGAGGAGCAGGCTATCTCCCTTGTAGGAACAGATATCTATGAGAAGCTCATCAAGGGATATACTGAGAAGCAGTGGGGACGTCCTTGTACAGAGCTTCCGGCATTTATCATCAAGCGTCTCCCTGTAAGACTTACATTTGACAACAACTATTTCAATGCGCTCTATCAGGGCATCCCTGTCGGTGGCTACACTAAGATGGTTGCCAATATGCTTGCCGGAGCTTCAGTACAGTCAGGTGAGGATTTCGGCACCGGAGCAGCATCTGTTGGAACAGGTTCTATTGAGGTTCATGTAGGAGTTGATTTCTTTGATGCCGAAGGAGCACCGAGAAAGGATCTCATGGAACTTGCCGGCAAGGTTGTCTATACCGGAGCCATAGATGCGTATTTCGGATATAAGCTTGGATATCTTGAGTATCGTTCTGTCAGATTTGAGACTGAGCTTCTCGATAAGCCTAACTTCCAGGGCAATGCTGCTGTAAACTATACAGACAGAGAAACTCCATGGACCAGAATCATCGAGCACAAGTGGTTCGAGTTTGGTAAGGATGATGAGGGCAATGACATCCCTAAGACAGTTATTTCCCGTGAGTTCTCAAGCGAGTGGAAGCCGGGAGACGAGCCGTACTATCCTGTTAATGATGAGAAAAACGGTAATCTCTATGCTGAATACAAAAAGCTTGCCGACGCTGAAAGCGGTGTGATCTTCGGAGGTCGTCTTGGCGAGTACAAGTACTATGATATGGACAAGGTTATCGCTTCTGCACTTGATATGTGTGAGAAAGAGCTTGGTTGATGAAAAAACTCCCTCATCCGGAATGGATGGGGGAGCATTTTATATAGTCTGGTTTTATAAGACGAGGATATCTGTCAGATAATTCTGATCAGTCTTCCTCTTCTTCATCATCACTCTGATCAGCGTCTTCGTAACCGTCTCGCTCTATAACATAGTTGGATTTAGGAGCTGCGTCCTTGATATAAGCAGTCGGTGTAATGGTTTCTGCAGAGTAGTTGGATGGTATATTTGCCCCCGGACCAAATGACTCATAGCTTGTTTTGCTTACGTCAGGTTCTGAACTTGAACTTTTGGTTGTCTTGTCATCATCTGATGATGTAGAGTTAGCTGAACCGGATTCTGACGCGTTAGTGGTTTTCTGACTCTTATATATCGAATTAACGATGTCAGAGGACGATACACTACTTGATATTGTGCTGGTGCCTGAGCTGGTTTTACTGCTTGAGCTTGATTTAGATGTACTTGACTTCGAGGAGCTTTTTGTGCTGCTGCCGGAAGTTGTATTGTTCTTGGCACTTGAATACTTTCTGGTCACAAGCTGTATTCCGTCTACTGTATAAGCATAATCTGTGGTTGAATGTTTTCCGATAGTTGTAGGAGCGATAGTTGCATTGTGTATAAATGCTCTTGTAACCGGGACAGAATTCTCATACCAGGCTCCGTCAGCACCTACCAGATACCCGTCCGGTGTCAAAGTGTTTGTATAGAGATATCCCTTTTCGTCAAAGGCATAACACTGATAAATGCCGTCTCCGTCAATGTCGATCCACTCCCAGGAGTAGGTTGGATATGTTCCGTCATCATGAACATACCAGTATCCTGTGTTGTCCGCCATCCAGTGTCCTGCGTAGCTTAATGCTGAAAATCCAAGACTCAGCGTAATGACTGCACTGAGGCACGTCATAAACTGTAATAGTTTTACTCCAAGTTTTTTCATCTCATTATCTCCCTTTAAATACTCAAATCACCAATAAGCATTGATTTTTCGCCCTTGTTTAAGGATGCGATTTACATTCTTATCTCTGTATTTATCATCGCCCATTTTGAACACTAATATAACATGATGAATTTACGATTGATTTAAATTTTAAATTGCAATATTTTACAGTTTCAGGCCTTTGTTTATATACTTTTAATAAATTAAACATGGATATGATACAGTCTTAAAGTAATATGTTTATACAAGTGGGCGTATAAATATATAGGACATGCCCGATGATAATCGGGAGAAAGGAATAAATCCAATCAGAATTCGAGATGATTGGATTATACGTGTGATATGACAGTAAAAGTGGGAATACTCAACAAGATGAAAAAGAATAATCCATATCAGTGGAGAAGACCCGTTAAAAAAGCTCTTCTTCTGGTCAATCAGGCAGCCGGAACCGGCAACGCCAAAGGCAAGGTTTTCTCCGTCATTTCGGAGCTTGCGAAGCTTTCGTACGAGGTAGTGACATTTCCGATTCTGCCTGAATTGGGGCTCACCTCCGAAGCGGTTATCTCTGAGTACAGACGATATAGTTTTAAGCTTGTCGCATGTATTGGAGGAGACGGCACCCTCAATCATGTGATCAATGCACTTATGCAGATCACAGATGAGAAAAAGATCGGTATCCCCATAATTTACATACCTAGCGGAACAACCAATGATTATGCCAGAACTCTGGGCCTGTCCGGAGATGTGGACAAGCTTATATATGGTGTGAAAAACGGCAGGGTCTATAAACTTGATATAGGATGCTTCAATGGCGAATATTTCAATTATGTGGCTGCTTTCGGTGCCTTCACAAACATAAGCTACGAGACCCCGCAGAATCAGAAAAATACCTTTGGATATCTCGCATATCTTTTAAATGGTATCGCATCAGTTCCTACATCGCTTCAGGCAAGGTACCATATGACAGTGACTCATGACGGAGAAACGGAGGAGGGAGATTATATCTTTGGAGCTGTTTCCAACGCTACATCTGTAGGAGGCTTTAAGACACAGGCTCTTGCAAGCGCATCTCTCAGTGACGGTCTTTTTGAGGTGGTGCTGATCAAAGCACCGGATGATCTGCAGGAGATAGGAGAGATACTTCTGGCTGTAAAGGATGGTAATTTCTCAAGTCCGTATATACGAGTATTTCAGGCGGAAAAGGTAATATTTGAGTCTACTGAAGGAGTAAACTGGACACTGGATGGGGAGTTCGGCGGAAAGATCGGTCAGGCGGAGGTCACAGTGCTTCCGGGAGCTGTGAGGATTTATGCTGAGGAATGACAGGTTCAAAATGCTGTGATATACTGTAGCGTGCGTTTCGTA
The DNA here is from genome assembly GCA_002396005.1 of Oribacterium sp. UBA4274. Classification (GTDB taxonomy): domain Bacteria; phylum Bacillota; class Clostridia; order Lachnospirales; family Lachnospiraceae; genus Oribacterium. The sequence continues at coordinate 19,827 of DGVW01000089.1, read as the reverse complement.
ATCAAGAATATGAAATAGTTATTTAGGGAAATGCTGACATAATCAGCGTTTCCTCGGAATATTGGTGAAAATGGGCAGAATACAGTCGCACATTTTCTGAGTTAACATCGGATAGGAAGTATATCATATATGAACATTATATTATTATCAGGCGGCAGTGGTAAGAGATTGTGGCCGCTGTCCAACGACATTCGGTCAAAGCAGTTTATAAAAATATTTAAAAAAGAGGACGGAGAATACGAGTCCATGGTGCAGAGAATCTACAGACAGATCAGAAGTGTAGATCCGGAGGCCAAAGTGACTATTGCCACCAGTAAGTCACAGGTTTCATCCATTCATAATCAGTTAGGTAATGATGTGGGAGTCAGTGTGGAACCATGCCGGAGAGATACATTTGCCGCAATAGCACTTGCGACAGCATTTCTCCATGATGAGATGCATGTGCCGGAGGACGAGGCTGTAGTTGTGTGCCCGGTAGACCCGTATGTTGATCTTTCATATTTTGAGTGTGTCAATGAACTCTGCAGGGCTGCGGAAAACGGCGACAGAAATCTGTTCCTCATGGGTATAGAGCCGACTTATCCGAGTGATAAGTATGGTTATATCAAGCCTGTAAAGGGTGATGACGGTGCGCTGACCTATGCATTTACAGAGAAACCGACAGTTGAAAAGGCTAAAGAGTATATCGCGGCCGGGGCTCTCTGGAACGGCGGTGTTTTTGCCTATAAGCTTTCATATGTACTTAACAAGGCAAGAGAGCTTCTCGGTACTGATGACTATGCAGAGCTTTTTGCGGGTTATGAGAATCTCAGGAAGATTTCGTTTGACTATGCTGTAGTTGAGGGAGAGAAGAGCATCGATGTTATCCGCTATCAGGGTAAGTGGGAGGATCTAGGTACCTGGAACACACTCACGGAAGCCATGGATGAGTCGATTGTCGGCGACGGACGTCTCAATGACAAGTGTGAAAATGTTCATATCATTAATGAACTCGGCATACCTATACTGGGCATGGGACTTAAGGACATGGTTATCTCAGCAAGTCCTGAGGGCATCCTTGTTTCCGATAAGGAGCAGAGTACTCAGATAAAGTCTTATGTGGATGATATAAAGCAGAATATCATGTTTGCAGACAAGTCCTGGGGCACCTACAGGATACTGGATGTTGAAGAGGGATCTCTCACTATCAAAGCGAGTCTCAAACCGGGCAGCCGTATGAACTATCATTCTCATGAGCATCGTGATGAGATATGGAATGTTATCCAGGGTACAGGAAAGACAATAGTTGATGGTATGGAGCAGCCGATAAAGCCCGGCGATGTTGTGACCATGGCAGCAGGCTGTAAGCATACGGTGATTGCAGGATCTGAGGGGCTGCAGCTTATAGAGGTACAGATAGGTCAGGATATCAATGTCAGTGACAAGAAGAAGTTCAGCTTGTGATTAAGTGGAGCCTGAGAGATCTTTAAGGGAAAACATATGAAGGAAAATATTCCATTTTTACTGAGACCTGCAGCCAAGGATTATCTTTGGGGCGGCTCTAAACTGAATGATGATTTCAATCTGAATATAGATATCTCGCCGTTTGCCGAGGCATGGGTCTGTTCTACGCATCCGGATGGTCCTTCTGCACTTGCATCCGGAAAGCTGCTTATAGATGTGCTTCGGGAGCACCCGGAGTATTTGGGAGAGCACCCGATACAGACTATGGAGGGCAAGATAGAGCTGCCTATACTCATTAAGCTCATCGATGCCAACAAAAACCTTTCGGTACAGGTGCATCCGGATGATGAGTATGCGGCGGTCCATGAGAATGGGTCACTCGGCAAGTCTGAGATGTGGTATGTTCTTGATGCAAAGCCTGGGGCAAAGCTTGTTTACGGTTTCAGCCATGACGTAAAGGAAGCGCGGATTAGAAAGAGTATCGAGACAGGCAAGATAGAGAAGTATCTGAATTATGTAAAGGTTCACAAAAATGATGTGTTTTATATTGAGGCAGGTACCGTTCATGCCATAGGCGAGGGTACTATGGTGGTTGAGGTACAGGAGAGCAGTAATCTCACTTACCGTTTGTATGATTATAATCGGGTGGGAGCAGACGGACGTAAACGTGAGCTTCATGTAGATAAGGCTCTTGAGGTGGCAAATCTTAAATCTTCAGCAACACCACGGCAGTCGCAGAGGATGCTGAAATACAAGAACGGCTGTGCCAGTGAGCTCCTTACAAGGTGTAAATATTTTCAGGTTGAACGTCTGCTCCTGAACACTGAGGGGCGTAAGCTTCCGGAATACAAGACAGCTGCTAACAGCTTTCATGCACTCGTCGTCATCGCCGGCTGCGGAGTTGTCTTTGGTGATGGCTTCAGTATCAATTTCTTCAAGGGGGATTGTATCTTTGTGCCTGCAGAAAGTGCAGATATGAGATTCCTCGGAACTGCACAGATACTGGATGTGAGCTGTTGAAAAAAGGAAGGTGTGGCTTCCGAAGTTATTCAGGCAGACTTGCTTATGCAGCCGCAATGTGTCAATACTTTTTTTGAGAGAAGTTGCAAAAAAAATCAAATAGCTTTACCAAACATCTTTAAGTCAATTCATTGCCTTTTGTTTCAGTTTGACCTATGCTGATACTAGTAGTTTTCGTGATCTAGATTGTGGTCAAAGGAGGAACAAAGACATGAAATTTTACAAGATTGATGATCAGATCGTGATTTCAGACAAGAGTCTGTCTGTTGGTGAAGAGCTCGTTGCCAATACAACTGATGCGGCTCAGGAGAAGCACGTTCCGGTTGTCAAGGTGGATGGAGATACAGTTTCTGTGTGTGTAGGTTCTGTTGAGCATCCTATGATCGAGGCTCATTTTATCGGCTGGATCCTGCTTGAGACAGAGGCCGGATTCCAGATACATTATCTTAAGCCTGGTATGAAGCCTGAGGCAGAGTTCAAGGTTACAGAAAAGGTAGTGGCAGCTTACGAGTATTGCAATCTCCACGGATTGTGGAAGGCAACTGTTTGATGGACTAAGGAGGTTCATATGATGTACGTTTGTAATGTTTGTGGTTTTATCTATGATGAAGAGAATGGGGATCCTGATAACGGAGTAGCTGCCGGAACAAAGTGGGAGGACGTTCCTGAGGATTATGTTTGTCCTTTATGCGGAGTAGGAAAGGATCAGTTTTCACCACAGTAATTTGAGGGAGCGCCGGTTTTTGCACTTCTTCGACTGTTTGGTAAGTTTGAGTGCGGTTGTCAGAGTGATGAACTCCGGCAGCTGCATTTTTCGGTTCCGGGTAAGTGTGTCAGGCCCTCATTGTCAAAAGTTATGTTTATTGACGGATGCAGGTAATCTTTTATGGTCATATTTCGAGTTAAAAAATTATTTCATTTTCAGACAGCACTTTTTCTTGTTTCTCTGCTTTTCGGTTGCGGCATGTCTACCGGTGATATTCATGACGATGGTTCTGCGGGAGGCAGTAAAGTTACTGCCGAAATATCAGATGGCAGAGGAACAGATATTTCCGGGACCACTGAAGCGGTTCGCAAGGTGGAGGTTTTTACAGGAACGCTTCCGGATAGTTCTGCTGTTCCTATAGAGGATGATAGTGAACTGTCAGAAGAATCTGAGAGTGCCATAAAGAGCACAGCCAGCGAATTGGCTCTTGAGAAAGTTCCCATCCTTCAGGGAGATATGATCAAGTTCGGAACCAAGTACGGTGATGTTCTTCTGGTGCATGAGGATGGGGAGATTCTGAACATTGGCACTGAAGTGGGCAGTGACAGATACCATGATGGAGATAGAGGATTCTATTATCACTCACTTTCGGGTATAGATGCACTTGTTCCGGGGTACTATAATTACTATCAGACTGATGATTTTTCGTTTGACCATTTCTATGTATACAGTGACTCGTCTTATCCGCAGATTTCCTTCATGACATATACTGAAGGGGATGGCGAGGAGCTGACAGAAGAAAATTACGGGAAGTATCAGGATGAGATTCTCGATGCCTGGGAGCAGGAAAACGGAGATGCCTATCAGGAGCAGAGCAGAACCAGCTTTACTATAAGTGGTTATAAGCTTCGTGAGGCTGTTATCAGGGGATACCGTGATGATAAACCTGTCACAGGGTGCCTGGAGCTGATGTGGAATCCGGAAAGGCATGTAATACTCGGTGTCAGTTTCTTTATGTGTGACACAGATGGACAGGCCTATATGGATGATTTTGTCACCATGATGACAGACCATATATCATGATGTGAGTGTCAAAAGTATTTGCCACTCACTGATGATGCGCAGCACGCACACATCCGTGTGCAAAGTGCTGCTGAACACTCATAACTCACGTCCTTTTGCAATGCAAAACGACTACGTTATTCGTGTTCGGGCGGGTCATAAAGTCTCAAATCAACGTGCAAGCACGTGATTTGGTACTTTTGACCCTTACATCATATCATAATCAACGTGATGAAAGGAGAACTAATATGATTTCAGATGAGTACAAGGCAGCAGCAGGACGTTATGACAATGAGGATAAACTGTACAAGCGTGTTGGTCGTTCGGGACTGAAACTACCGAAGGTGTCACTGGGACTTTGGCACAATTTTGGATCCAGGGACAGCCTTGATAATATGAAGAAGCTTATATTTACGGCATTTGACCATGGCATCACACATTTCGATCTTGCAAACAACTATGGTCCGGATATGGGAACGGCTGAAGAAAACTTCGGCAGGATCATGGACAGGAATCTGAGAGCATACAGAGACGAGATGATCATATCCACAAAGGCAGGCTATGATATGTGGAAAGGTCCTTACGGAAACTGGGGTTCAAGGAAATATCTCATCGCATCCATCGACCAATCCCTGGAAAGAATGGGACTTGACTATGTGGATATCTTCTATCATCATCGCATGGATCCGGAAACCCCTGTTGAGGAAACCATCATGGCGCTCGATCAGATAGTCCGTTCCGGAAAGGCCCTCTATGTGGGTATCTCAAACTACAACGGTGAGCGCGCGGCTGAGGCTATGAAGCTTGCAAAGGAGATACATCTGCCGCTTGTGATCAATCAGAACAGATACTCTATTCTGGACAGAACTATCGAGGAAAATGGCCTCAAGAAATTTGCGGGAGAAGCCGGTATGGGTATCATTTGTTTCTCACCGCTTGCACAGGGTATGCTGTCTGAGAAATATCTCGATGGTATTCCTGAGGATTCAAGAATTGCAAGGGATGGCAGATTCCTCCATGCGGAAGACATTAGCCCGGAAAAGCTTGAAGGCATCAGAAAGCTGGCAGAGATCGCAAAGCGACGTGGACAGACTCTTCCACAGATGGCACTTGCCTGGGATCTCAGGAGTCCGGAGGTTACTTCTGTCCTCATCGGTGCTTCAAAGCCGTCTCAGATCGTGGAAAATCTAGGTGCGATTGAGAATACAAATTTTACTGAGGAAGAACTCAGGGAAATCGATGATATCTCAGTTTCACTTGCCGGGAAGCTTGATCCCAGAAGGCATGTGTGATTTTTTGTTGCATTATTCTCGTTAATGTAGGATATTTATGGATGTCGTTTGATCCGGTTTCGAAGCCGGATTTCATCTTAAAAGGGATGGGAGAGGGTGAATTGTACCCTCTTTTCTCCTCTTGATATATGTATGTGACGGAAAATAGGTTTTATTGGAGATGTTTATGGAGATAATGGCTAACAACCTTTTGAGGCAATATGGTCTGTATCAGGCGGAATATGAGGAGAAGGCAATTCAGGTTCTTCGGTCAGGATGGTACATCATGGGGAAAGAGCTTGAGAGCTTTGAAAAAGAGTGGGCTTCCTTCATCGGGACAGAGCACTGTGTGGGCCTGGCCAGCGGACTTGATGCGCTTTGGATAGC
>DGVW01000089.1:0-13875 GCA_002396005.1 Oribacterium sp. UBA4274 | reverse complement strand
TTCCGGCTTCTTGACATAGGAGAGGGGGACGAGGTCATAGTATGTGCCAATGCCTACATCGCCTGTGTCATGGGGATAACTATCAATGGTGCGAGTCCTGTGTTTGTCGAGCCGGACATGTACAACAATATCGATGCGGATAGGATTGAGGAAGCAATAACTGACAGGACAAAGGCTATACTGGCAGTACACCTCTTCGGACAGGCTTCAGATATGACAAAGATCATGGATATAGCAAGGAGACATGAGCTCAAGGTTGTAGAGGACTGCGCCCAGAGTCATGGTAATCATTGGGACGGAAAGGTAGTCGGCTCCATAGGGGATATCGGATGCTTCAGCTTCTATCCGACTAAGGGCTGCGGCGCTTTTGGAGATGCCGGCTGCATAACCACGAATGATCCTGAGATTGCAAGAAAAGCAAGGATCTTCAGAAATTACGGAAGTGATTATCATTATCATAATGTTGTTGTCGGGGCGAACAGCCGACTGGATGAGCTTCAGGCTGGGCTTCTCCGGGTCAAGCTTAAGCATATCCGGGAGCTTAATGAAGAACGCTGCCGTATAGCAGCCAGGTATGATGCGGAACTCGACAACGCACTCATTGAGAAGCCTATGGTGCGTCCGGGGGCAGATTCAAGCTGGCATCAGTACGTTATAAGGACCGGCCATAGAGAAAAGCTTATGAAGTTCCTGAAGGAGAGAGACATAGGGACGCTTATACATTATCCTATACCTCCACACCTGAGTGATGCATATAGATATCTCGGAAAAAAACGCGGAGACTATCCGATTACAGAGCAGGCAGCCGACGAGGTACTGAGCTTGCCAATGTATAACGGTATGACAGAGGAAGAGCAGAGTTATGTCATAGAGTGCCTGAATCAGTTTGCTGTGTGATGAATGAAAGGACCAAGGCTTATGAAATTGATGAACATTTCATGAGAGCCGGATTAAATGGAGTATGGGATGAAACATTGTTATAAGTGTAGTTATGAAAATATAATAGTGAGACCACTTGAAGCCGGGGATATTGAGTCCTTGAGACAATGGCGCAATGATCCTGCCAATACAAAATTTCTTAAACAGATTCCTTATATTACTCCGGAGATGCAGAAAAGCTGGTATGAGAGATATCTGGATGATGCTTCTGAACTTCAGTTTGCCATATGCTTCAAAGACAGTGGAGAGCTTATTGGAAGCTGTGCCTTATATGATCCGGGAGTGTCAGATGACACTGAAAATTATAGACAAGAGCCGAAGGGGCTGACATTCAAAGATGTAGCTGATGTGAGAGTTGATTCTGATGATGCGGGGAGCTGGTCGGCAGAATTCGGCAAGTTCATGATTGGTGCAGGTGACGCACACGGTAAACATGCCGGTGTTTCTGCTGTGAAAGCAATTGCAGAAATCGCATTTCATAATATGGGACTTGAGAAACTTGTGTTACATGTATTTTGTGATCATTTGGCGGCGGTTAAAGTATATCAGCAGGCCGGCTTTGAGATAGCAGATGAACATATTGCAGACAATGGGGCTCCGGAGTTTCTGATGACCATGTGCAGGTGACATTGTCAGATTATGTTAAAGCAAATATGAAAGGGACTATTGTAAGTGATGGATGATAATAGAGGAATGAATGTACATAAGGGTGCACAGATGCTTGAACTCACAGAAAAGGGTGATGAGAGAGGGCATCTTGTCATCATTGAGGGCGAAGAGGATATACCGTTTAAGATTGCCCGTATTTTTTATATTTATGGGTCGGATAGTGAGGTCATCCGCGGAAACCATGCCAATCGTAAGAGTCAGTTTGTGCTTATAAATGTTGCCGGTTCCAGCAAGGTTAAAGTCAAAGATGGCAAGGGCAACGAGACTATTTATGCGCTTAATCGTCCGCATACCGGCATTTACCTGCCCAAAATGATATGGAAGGAAATGTATGAGTTTAGCCCGGATTCTGTCCTTTTGTGTATCTCGGATCAGCATTATGATGCTGAGGAGTATATCCGTGATTACGATGAATTTTTAAAAATAGTTAATGGATAAGCTGATAGGGTTCTGTTACGGATACAGATACAATAATCTATGATTAAGGGATGTTATGATTGATAGTGATGTTAAACATTTGGGCAGTCGTTATGACAGGCAGAATAAAATGAACAGGCATAAGGAAACCTCATTTGGAAGGAACGATCTGGTATGTTTGTTCATTTTATTTTTGGTTATCATTTTTTGTTATATGAAGCTTCCCTGGATCACAAAGATCGGACAGGATGGCGGAGACGGTCACTATGCTGTATGGGCTATGAATGCAAAGATGCTGCACGATGGCGAGCTCCCTCTGTGGAATCCTTACGGATGGGGCGGCTATTGTGGAGTGGGACACATTCATGAAGTGTTCTATCCCATACTTGTACTTCTGGAGTTTATCTTTTGGGATAGTTCAAAGGGATATCTGTCTTATATGATCCTTCCGGTATATACATTGATACATGTGCTCATTTTTGCAGTGGGATTGTATATGCTGCTTCGCACAGCCTGCGGCGATGGGGACTGTGGTGCCGGGGCCATGGGTGATCCCGGGGATTTTGCTTCGGAATTTCGATATTTAAAGGGCTGTTCTCCGCTTGCAGCTTCTCTCATCACTCTTCTGTGCTGCTTTTCCGGAAGTATGTTCATTCTCCAGAATTGGCCATATATTTCAGGAGGCGTTTACTGGACACCGTTCCTTCTCCTTGCAATATACGAGATGGTTGAGACGAGGAAAAACAGATTTATCGTTATTTCCGGCGTTTGCTTTGCGATGCTTGCGCTGGCCAGTACAGCTCAGGGACTGGTCTTTTCGGTTATCAACTACTTCCTGTTGTTTATAGCAGTTTCATTCCGGGATCTGTTTAGGGAAACAGTTCCGGAAACAGCTGTATCAAAAATATTGCCGGGTGAAGATTCCTTTGTGGGGGCTTTATATACCAAGTCTTCGAATTCTGTATCCCATGATTCCAAAGAGCGATTGATATTATGGGGTAGGGATATGCTCCGGTTTATGGCCTCGGGTTTTATCGGAATGGGTATCGCTGCAGTTCAGATATTCCCATTTCTGGAAACCGGTGCATTAGCTTACAGATATCTTCCCGGAATAGACATTCATGAGACAGTTACACGCATACCTATATCTTATTTCAGAGAATCGGCCATCGGACCGACAGGCGCCATGAGCATCTTCGGTACCTATGTAGATGGATACTGGAGCATCAGTATGGTTCTTCTGTTTTTTATGGTGTATGGATTTTTTATGCCGAGAGGCAGGAAAGCATCCGGAAACTGGTTCCTGCACAGTATGAGGCTAATGCTTATCTTTGGACTTCTATACACCTTTAAGTACGGCCTCATCGATCTGCTCAGGTTTGTTCCGGTGCTTAATGCGAACCGCGAGCCGTGTCTGTATGCGCCGTTTATAGTGCTGAGTGGAGGAACGCTGGCAGCAGGTGCTATGGAACGTTGGATAAGGAACACAAAAGAAGGTAAGACTTGTGAGCGTTTTTCCGTTAATGGTGGTGAATCAGAAAACGGCATCCACAAGTTGAGTTTCGTTGTGGCTTGTTTTTTTATGATTCCTTGTTTTCTTCCCTCTCATATGAAGGGACTACTTGACCTTGCGGCTAAGATTCTTAGTGTGCTTGTGATTGCTGTGGGAGCCTGTTATATTTCTGTGGGAGGATACAGATATTCGGAAACTGTTCCTGCCGGGGAGAAGAAAGAGTGGAGATATATCATAAGGCACAAAGCATTCACCGGGTATCTTCTTACCGCCGCAGTCATAATGACAACATTGGCATTCTGGAATCAGTATCTCACTTTAAACGGTAATATGACTCCAATGACGGCAACGGTCCATGCAGCAGCGGTTAATGATGCCGCAAGAGAGGTTTTTCGGGAAGCTGATTCATTGATTTCCGAAAAGGATGAAACAGCAAGATACATCATATACTCAAGTGAGCCTGTGCTTCCGGGGAATATAAGCTTCGTTACAGGTGATAAAAACGTAACTGCCTATGTCAACCCGATTTATCAAAAGACATTTTATGGCTATCAGATGTTTAGTCTTATGCGACAGATTCAGTTCGGAAACATTAAGTACATCCTGTTTTCGGGAAATGCGCCGCTTGAAGAAATAGAGTTTTTTGAGTCTTATCTCGGCAGGAAGACCGTGCCCCTTGTGCATGAAGCGTACAGCTCCTATAATGCTATGGACAAATCCCCTGTCAGGATGATGGATGTTAGCAATCTCAATATGGGTCCGGCCCGAGTCAGGAGGGAGCTCTCCTTCTATAGTGACGAGGATACTTCCGACGGATACAGGACTCAGGCTTTTATCGATGCTTTAAATGCGGAGACATTGGCACCGGACAGGATGGCTTATGTTAATGCTGATACCTGTGATAAAACGCATAAAACAGTAAATCCGGCAGAGGATGCAGGCGCTTATGAAAACATCAACGGCGGAAGTGAAAATGAGTCTGCCGATAAGGATTCTGTAAAGGTTACAGACTATAGAGCCAATCGAATAACCTATCAGGTTGATGCAGCATCGGAGGGTCTTTTCATAACAACAGAAACCTTTTATCCCGGCTGGCACGTCCTTGTGGATGGGCTGGAGCAGGGGTGTCTGGAGGCTGATTACAAATTCAGGGCGGTTTTTCTTGACAGAGGGACCCATGAAGTGACATTCTATTATGCGCCTGCATCAGTAATGGCTGGGATTGTTACCCTTATTGCTGCAGTTCTGCTTTCGATTATTTTGCTTGTGAAGGAGCATGAGTTTTGAAATTATCCATTGTTATTCCGGTCTACTACAATGAGGGAAACCTTAGACCGCTGTATGAAGATATAAAAGAAAAGATTATAGATGTGATCGGCTATGAGTATGAGATCATCATGGTGGATGACGGCTCAGGAGATGAGTCGTGGAAAGTGATGAATGAACTCAGGGAACGGGATCAAAACATAAAGCTCTATCATCTGTCCAGAAATTTCGGCTCACATGCCGCTATTCTGTGCGGACTTGAGCATTCAACAGGAGATTGCGCAGTGGTAAAGGCTGCGGATCTTCAGGAACCTACAGAACTTATACTGGACATGGTAGAGGCATGGCAGCAGGGAAATAGTGTTGTGCTTGCGGTGAGAGCCGGCCGTGAGGAAAAAATGAGCCAGACTTTTTTTGCCAATATGTATTATAAGATAGTGCGGACTGCATGTCTTCCTAATATGCCGGAGACGGGATTTGATGTTTATCTTATCGACAGAAAAGTTATTTCGGTTCTTTCACGATTTGATGAGAAAAACAGTGCTCTCACCGGACAGATTTTGTGGAGTGGATTCAGAACAACTTTGGTGCCTTATGTGAGACAGGCGAGAACTATCGGTAAGAGTCGTTGGACACTGGCAAAAAAAGTTAAGCTTGTGATGGATACACTATTCAGCTTTTCTACATTGCCCATCAAGTTTGTTACGGAAATTGGTGCGGTATCCTTTGTGGCGGCCATCATTCTTGCTGTAGTTGAGCTTACAGCAAAGCTTTTGGGATATATCACCGTTGAGGGATGGACTCTCCTGTTTATTTTTGAGCTTTTGAGTTTCGGTATCACTATGCTGTCTCTTGGAATTATGGGTGAATATCTATGGCGTACCTTCGATGCCACCCGTAAGAGGCCGCCGTATATTGTAGAAGATGCTGTGGATGATGTTCCTGCAGATGGGCATGCGTCAACCGGTAAATCTGCATATGTGGCTGACGATATGAAAGAACATGCCGGTGATATACCGGAGGCTGTATTATGAATATAAAAATGTCGGAGGATATGCGAAAAAGCATTTTGCAGTTTGTAAGATTCGGAGTTGTAGGAGTCAGCAACACTCTCGTTTCTTTGGTTATTTTTGATGCGGCATTGTATCTTTTCAGAAGGTTTTTGATGTTTGGCAGATATGATTATCTTGCGGCTCAGGTTGTCATGTTTATGCTCAGTATCCTGTGGTCATTTTACTGGAACAACAGGTTTGTATTTACGGCTCAGACTGGAACAACGAGTTTATGGATCAAGCTTGCCAAAACTTATGTTACTTATTCCTTTACAGGCATCGTGCTGAGTAGTGTTCTTTTATATCTTTGGGTCGATATTTTAGGCATTTCGCCGTATGTTGCGCCGGTCATAAACTCGGTTATCAATCTGCCGGTGAACTTTTTTATCAATAAGTACTGGTCCTTTGCTTAAAATTGAAAATGACGGGAAATATAGATTTTTGTTATGATTTGTTAAAAAATGTTTTGCTGAAATGCCTAAATAGCGTCACTGCATACGCATATTTTTCACAAAAACACATTTTGACACGAAATTGCCTACAAAAAACCTTAATATTTTCACAATTGAAAAAGTCATACTCTTTTGGGAGAATAGTGGTATAGTATGACACGTAAAGGTTATTGGAAACACAAAAACCTGTATTATGGAGAGAAAATATGAAGAAGACTAATTTAATCAAAAAAATAGTAACTTTCGGTACAGTAGCAACACTTAGCACATCTATGCTGGCTATGCCGGTTATAGCAGGTTCTTTCGTTACAGATGAAAAGGGAATCTGGTATGACAATGGAGACGGAACATATCCTAAGAGCGAGTGGAAGTGGATCGATGACGATGGTGATGGACAGGCTAACTGCTATTATTTTGATGAGAACGGATACGTATATGTTGGTGTGACACCTGACGGATTCATCACCGGAGCTGATGGAAAGTGGATTCAGGACGGCGTTGCAGCAGTTAAGAGCCTCGCATCTGCAGCTGCTGATACAGCAACACAGATTGCATCTATGTTACAGGGTTCCAGCAAGGCAAGCCAGTCTGCAGTTGATGCTATCAATGGTATTAAGTCAACTACAACTACAAGTGATAAAGAGGTTCAGTTAAATATCACATCTACCTCTACAGGCGTTGACGTTGGACAGCTCGTAACAAAGAGACATATTGTTAAGACAGTTACAGATGGTATCCAGTCATCTAGCAATGAGGCTGAGGATTCCGGCCCTGATATGAGTAAGACAAGCTATGAGACATTTGGACCGAGTGTTCCTGCAGGTGCAGGATCAACAGAAATTGCTCCTACTACCAATACAGCAACAGTTAGCGTTGCAGGTCCTGATGGAACAGTTGATCCTCTTACAGAAGATGAAGACAAGTCATCAAATGATTAATTCATAAAAATTTTTTATCTCCCCTGCAGACGCAGGGGAGATTTCTGTGTTTTTATATAAAAGAATGGGGATTATATGAAAGAAAAAGATAATAAATCAGATATGCCGTTTTACTATGGTGCGGCAGTAATATTACTTATTATTTCGTGCATTTCTATGGTGACGATAGTGCGAAATGTTTCCTTCAGTACATCTCAGCCTGCTTCAGTGAGCGCTGTGCAGAACGCTGATGATGTTTCAAAGGAAACTCTGGCTGAAACAGAGGCTGCTTTGAGGATTTCTCATGCCGGAATGGCAGGATATGATGATGGTACGGAAAATGCGACAGATGAGCCGTCTGACGCACTCAGAAGCAAGAAATAAATCTTGTAAATAAAGCTTTGGGGCATGCTGATATCCCGATTGGTGAGCTTTACGGATATAGAAATGATAAAAAGCGATGGAACCGAAATGTTCCATCGCTTTTTTGAAGGGGAGTTAATTACTTTAATGAAGGGTGGGCGGATATGTGGTTTGAAATCCGCCCGTATATTAATAGTGTTCACAAGTATAAAGAGCTTTAAAGTTGGCGTTTTCTATATATAAGCTCTTTTTCTTTTGATGGCTTAACTATACAACACGCATCATCACAAAAGTGTCACAAACAGCAAAAAAATAAATTTTATTAGTTTTATTTTTGAAATTTGACAAGTTTTGTATCTATAGGTCTTATAATTACAGCAGTATCACGTAAATATAACTGGATATTTGCAGTTCTCTATGTTAAAATTGCTCCTTGTGAGATTTGTTTTGTCATAGGATGACAGAAATAACGTATTTTCAATCTATGGAGGATTTTTCATGAGCACAGTTGGTTGGATTATTTATCTTGTTGCAATCGTTGCAATGTTTTATTTTATCGGTATCAAGCCACAGCAGAAGGAACGTAAGAGACAGCAGGAGCTTCTTGCATCTGTTGCTGTAGGAGATACAGTACTTACAACGTCAGGATTTTACGGCGTTATCATTGATATGACAGATGACACTGTTATCGTAGAGTTCGGTAACAACAAGAACTGCCGTATACCTATGCAGAAGGCAGCTATTGCTGAACTTGAGAAGGCTAACGGCGCTGAGGATAAGAAGTAATATTATGATATAAGTGTCATAAGTCTTCCTCCACTTGTGCTTGCACAAAAGTGGAGGATAGACTTCATGACACGCCCCACATGGAGCACGAAAGGACGATTTATCGGCCTGAGAGTGCGGAATGTGGGAGGAACGCGAGAGCGCTTAGCGCGAAGCGGTCCGATATCGACTTTTGACACTCACATCATATTATTATTGGTTATAACCTGTTGCAGTGAGGGTGCTGCGACAGGTTTTTGTTTTTGCAGATTTACAAAATTGTAATAAATACGTAATTCAACGGTGATTGTGATTATTTATTGAATGCCTTATGGTAGAGGTATAGACAAGTAAGTGACTTAGGGGAAGGGGCATGAATCTCAAAACATTACGAGAACTTAAAGGAATAAGCCGTAAAGATCTGGCTGAGTTGACCGGAGTATCTTTCAGATCCATACAGGATTATGAGCAGGGACATAAGGAGCTTTGCTCGGCTAAGGCTGAAACCTTGTTAAAGATGGCCAAAGCTCTCGATTGCTCTATGGAGGATCTCATATCGGACGTAGACCTGAGTTGCTATAAACCAAGTGAACTGGGACAGTCACGTGATGTGATCAAAAGTGAGGACAAGGCTTTTTCTTACGATTATGCAGATGAGGCACGTTACACCTTGATGCATAAGGATACAGAGGTGGCGGATCTTGTGTTCGAGGCTGTTACCGGAGCGCTGGTTTCTGTTGACGGGGTTTTTGACGATACTTTACTTCCTATCGGTACCTCCGGAGCAAGCGAGTATCTGAAAGCCTGGTGGCATCGCAGAGCGGTTCCTGTTACACAGGGGCATATCATGAAGATTCTGGACAAGATTGGTTATTTAACACCCCAGGCCTTTCTTCTCAGAAACATGGGACTGTCACTGACAGATGACTATTGGGTGAGACCGTTTTCGTGCAATTATACCTTTGCTCAGGTCAATTTTTTTGACAATGATTTTGATGATTATATAGGTGCAAGTCATTTTGCCGGACTTGACCCTGATGGTACTTCGGTCGATCATGACGCTTGTATACCTTCGGCTGCAACCGGGGGTGATGTGCCTAAATCCTGGATATGTATGGATAAAAAGCGCTTCCTCGTTAAGGGAACCAAGTCAGGACACACACAACAGATTTTTAATGAAGTAGTTGGTGCTTATATACATCGTAAGCAGGGGAAATTTGATTTTGCGGATTATCAGTTTTATACCATAGATTATGGCTATGGCAGACAGGTCGGTGTAAGCTCAGAGGCATTTACCAGTAAGGAGCTCGAGTTTGTACGGGCCTCTGACCTTATCAGAGCAGGGAGAAGACAGTATCCAGGTGCATCGGATTATGATATTTTTGTTGGCGCCTGTGTAGAGGGAGGACTGGAGAAAACTCAGGTAGAAGCATTTTTGGATTATCAGATTCTGACAGATTTTGTTATCACAAACACAGACAGGAACTATGATAATTTTGGCGTTCTTCGAGATGCAGATACACTTCGTTTTGTGAAGATGGCACCTATTTTTGATTCCGGCAATTCCATGTTTTATGATCTTGATATGAGTCATGGAACCCTTGATTTAAGGGATATTGCCGTTGACAGCTTTGCAGAAAATGAAATCGGACTTATGCGGCTTGTAAAGGATCCATCGATTCTGGATCTTGATAAGCTGCTGACGGATGAGGAGCTCGGAAAGGTTCTTGCAAGCTCTAACAGAACGCCTGAAGAGGTGCGGATTCTTGTGACGATTTATGACAAGAAAAAGGAGGCTCTCTTCAAGTTCAAACGAGGAGATGCAGGCTGGCTTAAAGGATGATTAAAACCTCTTTTTCCAAAGGCGCTTAGGTCAAGCTTTTTACCTAATCGGCCGAAGCGCTTATGAAGATTCACACCCCGGCGGGTGACCATTGGATTTTGGTCACACCGTCGGGGTTTTTGGTATCATAAAAGTATGAGTATGTTAAAAGAAGCTGATTTAGGCTGGTCTGAAACTTTAGTTTCAAGAGACTTCTTGCAATAATCATTTCTTGTAGTAAAATCTTAACTTGAATTTAAATGAAGAATATCAGATAGTGTGAAAAGCTCTTTCATCACTACTTGTGCCGCCATACAGGCGGTGGAATGGAGAATATTATGAAACAGACATTACTTGCTGTTTTCGGCGGCAGATCAACAGAACATGAGGTATCATGCAAGTCGGTTGTTAATATTGTTAAAAATATCAATAAAGATAAATATGATGTTGTTCTTGTAGGTATTACAAAAGAGGGCGAATGGCTTCTTGCAGATTCTCTTGATGATGTTGTTTCCGGCACATGGTATCAGTCATCAACAAAGGCATGCCTTCTTCCGGATGCCAAGCTTAAGTCACTTATGCTGAGAGATGCAGATGGTAATATTTCTTTCCGCAGGATTGATGTGATTTTTCCGGCTCTTCATGGAAAGAACGGTGAGGACGGAACGATTCAGGGCCTTTTTGAGATGGCTCAGATTCCTTATGTTGGCTGCGGCGTTCTTGCCAGTGCCGTATCAATGGATAAGCTTTATACTAAGATTATATGCAACGGGCCGCTCAAGGAGATAGGCGTTAGACAGGCGGCTTATGTTCCGGTAGTAGGAAAAGAAATTGAGGATATGGATGAGTGCGTGCGCCGTGTTGAAGCGGCATTTGCATATCCTGTGTTTGTGAAGCCGTCCAATGCGGGTTCAAGCTGCGGAGTGACTAAGGCCCACAATCGTGAGGAGCTTGTGTCAGGACTCAGAAAAGCCTATGAGGTCGATTGCAAGATTCTGGTTGAGGAAACCATTACAGGACGTGAGGTTGAGTGCGCAGTTTATAAGGACACAGACGGTGAAATCAAGGCAAGTGGCGTCGGCGAGATCAAGGCGGCAGCGGATTTCTATGATTATGATGCCAAGTACAATAATCCTCAGTCTGAAACCGATACAGATCCTGATATCTCAGATGAAGACAGAGAGCTGATACGTAAGGCTGCAAAGGTTGTATTTAAGGCAGTTGACGGATTTTCGTTGTCACGTATAGACTTTTTCCTTACAGAAGATGGTCCTGTTTTCAATGAACTCAACACATTGCCGGGCTTCACTGCGATCTCCATGTACCCTATGCTTTGGGAAGTTAAGGGCGTTGAGAAAGCAAAGCTTGTTCAGGACTTGATAGACACAGCATTTACACGTCCGACGACTATGTAATCTGTGATTACGGCGTATTGACCGGTAGATCAAGAGGTTATAAATCATCCTAAGAAATTCTTAACTTTTACTTTTGGATTCCTTCAAACACTTTGGCGCAGAGGATGCTATATTATTTACATAATAAATGTACGAAATAAACACAATCCTTTAAAACCTTTAAGATTCAGATAGCCCCGGTAATGCACCGGGGCCTTTTATTTTTTGTAAAGATGTGTCTAAGATGGAATTATTTTGTGAAGATTTATAATATTTTATAAGGTATAATGTGAGTTATAGTCCGTACGTAAGTAGTATCTGAAAGCTGTGGTAAAAGAACTGATTTTGCCGGTTGATTCATTTGCCGTGATGCAATTTGTTTACAGGGGGAGACAACTATGAGGGTTAAAATTGAAATGAATACCCGCCAGACTATAGATGGTGATACTGACGTTATTGATTCTGTTGCCGAAGGCATTCTGCGAGATGCGGGAGACGGGACACATCTCATAACTTACTTTCAGGATGGAGTACATAACGAGATGCGGGTCGATATGGCCGGAAAAGAAGTGACTGTTGTTCGGAACTGGCAGCAGGAAAATGCTTTCAGGTACAAGGAAAACGTAAAGCATGTTATGAATTATGAGACTCCGATGGGTTATATGGAACTTGGGTTTGATACTAAATATGTTGGGATCGACAGAATTCACAAGGGCTCTGTGATGAATATATTGCTTCGGTACAGCATCAGCCAATATGGGAATCCTGTGTCTGAGAATGAAATCAATATTAAACTTACAAAGCTGTGATTGTGCAGCGGTATATCTGAATTTGCACAGCGTTAATTCACTGTGATGCATACACCGTTTTTTCTTGCATTTTAGGTGGTCAGATAGTAATATTAGGTTCGGCGGTCAGACAACCGTGTAATATTTTGAAAGTCGAGGATTTATACATGACATTATTGGCGATAAATTGGAGTTCGGTGGGCAGTGTACTGCTTGTGGTTGCAATCATACTTCTTATTCTTATGGGCGTTCTTTACTATTTGGGACGTAAAATGAGTCGTGAGCAGGCTGAACAGCAGCCGATGATCGATGCCAATACGCAAAATGTAACGATGCTCATCATAGATAAAAAGAAACTTTCTATCAAGGACGCAGTTGCAGCAGGTCTTCCTAAGCAGGTACAGGAGCAGACTCCGGTATATCTTAAGTTCAGCAAGCTTCCTGTGGTTAAAGCCAAGGTTGGTCCACAGATTTTGACACTTATGGCTGATCCTGCCATCTTTGATCAGCTGCCTCTCCATAAGGAGTGTAAGGTTGCGGTTGCGGGAATTTACATCCGTAAGATTCTTTCTGTTCGTGGAGGCGCTATACCTAAGGCTCCTGAGAAGAAAGGCTTCATGGCAGGTCTTAGGGATAAGGTTCAGGGAAACAAGTGATGTTTCGTAGAAAGAGATATCTCTTGGAAGAAATGCACTCAGGCAGCGCATCATGTCAGGGTGAAATTTAATATTCTGTATCCTGATCTGCGGCAGGTCTTGCTGCTGAATCGAAGGAATACAAAATTGTAAGGCGGTCCGGTTGGGCCGCCTTTGCTGTATTTGGAATTTATATTGGGTTGTGAGGACTGTTTGTTGAAATATGTAGAATCGTATGAAGCTATAGTGATTAAAATTCTTGATAAATAAAAACTTCCGCCCCATTGCAGTGAGACGGAAGCTTTCATAAGGAAGTAATTATGAGATTTGTTTATGCTAAATGCTGAAGCATTTATCTTTGTTATTAATTATGTCGTCTTGTTTTTTATGAATATAAGTTAACATATGAAATGTCACAAAAATGTCACAGATTTTAGGCGATTCCATAATTTTTTTAAAAAGTGTTACAGCTTTTTCGAAAATTTGTTATGGCTATTGACTCTTATATCATTTTGCGTTAAAATGCTTTTTACTTATTTTGGAGTCGTGGGCTTAGTGCGCCCTTTTTTGACTGGCAAAATATCTAGTAACTTTTAGGAAACATAAAACCAGATTCATTGAAATGTTGATACATCGAAATACAATGCTCGTAACGATGAATGCACATTTTGAGAACATCCACATCTTTCTATGAATCACAATGATCAAGCGGGTTTTCTCCCGCAATGGGGTGAACGGTCAATGGAAAAAAGCAAGATGCGTGTCGTTAAAAACGGCAAAAACGTCAGAATGACATTTGCACAGCACGAAGAAGTGCTGGAGATGCCAAACCTGATTGAAGTCCAGAAGGATAGCTATGAGTGGTTCCTTTCAGACGGCCTCC
>DGVW01000099.1:28138-45478 GCA_002396005.1 Oribacterium sp. UBA4274 | reverse complement strand
TAACTGCCAAGATCAAATTGATTCTCTACAGTTACATCTACCAACTCTACATCCGTATGCTCCGCTGAAATAGCATCAAGAATTTTCTTCGTGTTACCATGATGTTTGCTGTAATAAATAATAGCTGTTGCCATGTATATACCTTGTCAGTTATTAATCCATATCTCCCCTAACATTTATATCGACCATGGCATTTATTGTGATTAGCTTTTTAATTGTTAAAAGACCATAACGTCTGTGCAGTCATCGTACATAATTATTTAACTGCAAATAGTTTTTTTGACCATTGCACATAAAAAGATCCCTAATCAATAGATTGATTAGAGACCTGTTCCCATATTGCAATGCTCCCGTATATAGGGCTTTGTTCATTTTTTGGTTTTTTTCTCAAAAAAATTTTTTGGTTTTCAATATTTTGATTTTGTTTACAATTACAATTCAATTCTGAAATCAGGATTGCTGAATCCATCAATTGTGAAGTACGCACATGAATCATTTGGTTTAAGGAAAATTTCTATATCATGAGCAACGATATATGGATGTGTACTGATGTAAGCTTTTACTCTGTCAAAGAGATCACTCTCAGTATACTTCTTATCATTGAATTCAATAGTCATTGACTTACACCTAAGATCAGGCACTGCTGATTTCTTAGATGTCTTTGATTTGGAATCATCCTTTTCCGTTTTTTCTGCAGACTTCTTCTCAGTCTTTTTTCTTGCTGTTTTTGCTGCAGTCTTCTTAACGGTTGTACCTGACTTTGCAGTAGTTCCTTTCTTACGACCTCTGCGTGTTTTCTGATCTTCAGCTAGATTCTCTTCTACCGGAGCAGTTACTTCCTGTGTCATAACAACTTCATCTGCCATGGTTGGCCCCCTTTATAATCTTTATTATATTATAATTATATCCATACAAATAAATATTAAAAGTAACTTTTTTTAAAAATTTTTTTTTAAAACCATTGTCTTATGGTCACTTAATCAATTAGCTTCCTGTATATTTAAAAAGAAAAAAGTTCGTCGCATCTAAATAGTACGACGAACTCTTTTAAATTTTCAAAATATCCTTGAACCCATGCTGTTTTTTATCTTTATTTAATTCATCTCACAAGGCAAGGTTTCTTATGATCATACTTCCATCCCGGAATGAGATACTGCATGGATTTAGCATCATCCCTGTCATGATTCGGAAGGCTGTTGTAAAGCTTGTTAGCTTCCATTACTCTCTCCATATTGAGATGCACACCGAGTCCCGGAGCATCAGGTACCTGAAGCTTACCGTTCACTATCTGTGGTGTATCATAAAGGAGATTTTGTCCATCCTGCCAGATCCAGTGAGTATCAAGCGGAGCAGGGGCACCAACTGCAGCAGCACCGACCTGAGCAAATGCTGCAAGCGTGATATCAAAGTGATTGTTTGAATGTACACCCCATGTAAGTCCCCATGAATCAAGGAGCTGTGACATACGGATAGCTCCGTCAAAGCCCCAAAAGTGAGGATCTGCAAGTATAATATCACAGGCATTGAGACTCACTGTGTGATAGAACTGACGCCAATCAGTAGCTATCATGTTAGTGGCTACCTGGAACTGGGTTGCATTTTTAAACTCACGCATGATCTCACGGCTTGAGTAACCTGCTTCAGGGCCGCAAGGATCTTCCATATATGTAATGACATCATGCATATCCTTGCAGAGATCAATGGCTTCCTTAAGGCTCCATGCACCGTTAGGATCAATATTGATACGTGCATCAGGGAAACGTTTTTTCAGTGCCTTACATGCTTCCATTTCATCAGAGCCTGCAAGAACTCCACCCTTTAACTTGAAGTTCTTAAAACCATACTTCTCTGAAAGAGCCTCTGCTTCTTCCACGATTCTCTCCGGTGTCAATATCTCCTGTCTTCTCAGTCGGAACCATGGATCAAGACTGTCACTTTCGTCGAGATACTGCATATCACCTGCAGGAACCTTCTTCTTGTCTGAAACATAGAAAAGGTATCCGAGCATCTCAACTTCCTTACGCTGCTGACCCTCACCAAGAAGATCACACATTGGCACATTCAGGAACTGTCCCATGAGGTCAAGCATAGCGCACTCAATAGCCCACTCACTCTTTACCACGAACTTGAGCTTTGAGATATCCAGTGTCTGGATACCCTCACCATCATCTCCGGCTGCATGATTGGCAGCTTTATGTATTTTCTGAAGTATCTGACGATACTTTGAAATCGGTTGTCCCTCTACAAGAGGACGAACTGCATTTAAACATTCGCAAGTATAATCTCCACCGTGTATCTCACCGATTCCCTGATGTCCTGCATTATCCTCAAGTACAACTATATTTCTTGTAAAACATGGTGCATGACATCCTGATAATGTCATCATCATGCTGTCATATCCTGCGACAGGTATAACCTGCATTTTTGTAATAATAGGTGTTTCTGTCATGATGAGCCCCCTCACGTTATATGATAATCATTCGATATCTCACAATATTTCTTCTATAGCTGATTACTAAAACTGTCCGTAAAAGCAATAATGTGAGAAACTATGATTATATAAATCCTAATATAAAGGCCGCAGCAGCATAAACCTGCCTGCAGCCAATAAAACGCCGCTTAACGAACCATGCAAGGACGCTTATTATCAAATTTCCAACCAGGAATGAGATACTGCATTCCTATAGCATCATCACGTGCACCGAGGCAGTTATCAACATAGAGCTTGTTTGCCTTCATAATCTGCTCACGATCTATCTCGATACCGAGTCCTACGGTCTTATCTATATCATTGATGCATCCTCCAACAATCTGCATAGGATTCTTGGTGAGACGCTCTCTGCCTTCCTGCCAGATCCAGTGTGTATCGATACCATTGAGCTTACCAGGAACAGCAGCAGCACACTGTGCAACCATAGCAAGAGAAATATCAAAATGATTGTTTGAGTGACAGCCCCACATAAGACCGAAATCATTGCACAGCTGACCAACACGTACAGAACCTTCCATCGTCCAGAAGTGAGGATCTGCAAGAGGGATATCTACGCTCTTTAACTGAATGCAGTGACGCATCTGTCTCCAATCGGTATCAATCATGTTAGTTGCTGTCGGCATACCTGTCTCCTGCTTGAACTCAGCCATGATCTCACGACCTGAGAAACCATTTTCAGCACCACATGGATCCTCAACATATGCGAGAACCTTCTTAAGTGCAGGTGCAACACGTACTGCCTCTGCAAGACTCCAGCATCCGTTAGGATCAAGGTCTACTCTTGCATTTGGAAATGCCTCCTTGATTGCTGTTACTGCCTTAACCTCCTCATCAGGAGTAAGAACACCACCCTTAAGCTTGAAATCTTCAAAACCGTACTTCTCATGAGTAGCCTTTGCAAGAGCAACGATATGCTCAGGATCCATAGCCTCCTCATGACGGAGTCTGTACCAGTCACAATCTGCATCCGGTTCTTCCTCATATGGAAGATCAGTTTTCTTGCGATCTCCTACATAAAAAAGGTATGAAAGGAATCTAACAGATGTTCTCTGAATACCATCACCCATAAGAGATGCTGCAGGAACCTCAAGGAACTTACCCATAAGGTCAAGAAGCGGTGCTTCAATAGCAGTTACGACATGTACACCTGTACGAAGGTCAAATGTCTGAAGACCTCTTACGTCATCCTTGATATTCTCATCAAGCCATGCCCTTACCTTGTTTAATGTATTCTTATAATCAGATATCTTGGTTCCTATTACAAGATCTTTTACTGCCAGAAGTGCATTGGTGATCTTCTGTCCGCCAGGGACCTCACCTACACCCTCAACACCGTTTGAATCTGTGAGGATAACTATATTTCTTGTGAAATATGGTGCATGAGCTCCTGATAAGTTAAGCTCCATACAATCGTGACCGGCTACTGGATAAACTTCCATTTTTTCAATTACAGGAATCATTTTTTCTTCTCCTTTTTATGAACATCAGTCAATATTTTTGTGACGATTAGATTACTTGTATAAATAAGGCCTTTTATATATAAAACCTGCATTAAGCGGTTTTATTTCGATAAATACTTTGTAAGCTCCAATGCATGTACAAGTTCAGGATACGGATCACGCATAAGAGTCGCTTCATCTACAGGCTGCTTTGGAGAGAATCCCGCAGCAAGAAATCTGTTTTTTATAAATAAATCTATTGAAACATCTGAGATACTTACACCGATCTTACCCGGTGTGTAATCAGACAATGACTTAAACTTATTGAGAAAACTATCATTTGGAAGTAATGTATCCTGTGATGCTATAACAGGTACATACATGTGAAATCTTTTTGGAAATCCTTCAGGAAGCTCTATCTCTTTATATTCTGAATTATCAAAAAATGTTTTTCCCGAAGTATCAGCTATCAGATCATCTTCGATGATGATTGCATGAATATCTGTATGATCGTTAATATTAAAATGAATCCAATTACCGGTACAAACATCTGCTGCTATACCGTTATCCTTTTTCCTTTCCACAACAGAAATATCTGAAGATATAATCTCAATTCCATCCTTATGACCTTTAATTGCTTTAAATGCTGTAAAGGTCTTTGGAACAAATGGAATGATATGTGCCTTTTCAACAATTTCTTCTGTAATACAGGCACCCTTTTCTTCTATAAGGTCCGCATCAATTTTCCTCATGGTTGTGAGGCTTAAATTAGCATTTTCACATTTTTTAATGTAATCCTGCTGTACTCTTCTGAAAACCAGAAACTGAAGCAATAAAGCAGCACTCAAAAGAATCAATGTAAGAT
Organism: Oribacterium sp. UBA4274; assembly: GCA_002396005.1. Taxonomy (GTDB): domain Bacteria; phylum Bacillota; class Clostridia; order Lachnospirales; family Lachnospiraceae; genus Oribacterium. Next base: position 40,683 of record DGVW01000099.1, on the reverse strand, counting down.
AAAACTGTTTGAGAACGGAAACCACAAGTACAAGGATAAGTACTCCTATCATCAAATAAGCAATATAATGAACTTTTTTATTATCTTTATTCAGTTCCTCTATATAATCATTTACTGATTTTGCGTTATTCAATTTGTTCCTCCTTCTGTAAACAGCCATATCTGTTAATGTCTCTATGTGATGACTGCAATCAGATACTAAGTTTTCATAGAAAACCTTATAACCCCTTAAAAGGATTTAAGATCATAAAAAAAATCATATATAGGATTTCTGCTCATCATCTTAAACTCTTTTAAATACGGCCCGGCCGAAACCGGGCCTTTGGTTTAATCTTAGGAAGATAGATTATCTGGATAATGATCTATAAATATTTAATTTACTGCTCTACTGATGCAGCAATTGTCTTGAATGTCTCAAGGTAAGCCTTATCATTAGCCTCAGAATCTGCTGCTGAGAGGTAGTAAGGGTTGATCTGCATGTTCTTGAGATCCTCCTGGCACTTCTCGTTGTCAACAACAGCCTTTGTTGTGTTCTCAAACCATGTGATCACAGAAGCATCTGTACCTGCCGGGAAGTAGAATGAGTAATCACAGTCAGGATACTCGAAATCGATACCCTGCTCCTTAAGAGTCGGAACATCCGGCATAAGAGCTGATCTCTCTGCAGTTGGGATACCTACGCAGAGGAACTGACCTGCATCGATATAATCCTTTGTGTTAACAAATGCACCAGGCATCATGTCAACCTGTCCTGAAAGCATTGCTGTAACCTTATCTGAGTTTGATCCAACGTCTACAAGATCAAGATCGATACCTGCAACCTGCTCAAACTTAAGGAACTCATAATATGTATAAGCACCAACCTCTGTACAAGCCTTAAGCTGTCCAGGATTTGCCTTAGCTGCCTCGATAAACTCGTCAAGACTCTTATACTTTTCAGGATTTACATAGAGACCCTGAGCATCGTTCTTGGCAAATGTTGGTCCAAGTGTAAATGCTGTGTAGTCATAATCTGTGATTCCGGCTACATTGGCAACGTTAACAAGGTTGTGTCCATAGAGAACTGTAAGACCATCGTTTGCTGCTGAAAGAACCTGGTTAGCTGCAACTGAACCTGAAGCTCCGGAAGCGTTAACTACTACGAAATCAACACCTGTAAGCTCCTTTGCATACTGTGCAAAAATACGAGCTGAAAGGTCTGTATCTCCGCCTGCACCTGCCGGAAGAACAAGTGAAACAGGTCCAGATGGTGTCCAGTCTGATGTAGCTGCTGCATCACTTGATCCTGCGTCTGCTGCTGCGGCTGTTGTTGCCTCTGCTGCTGCCTTTGTTTCTGCAGAAGCGGCTGTTGTTGTAGTTGTTGATGAACCACCACAAGCTGCAAGGCCTAATGCCATTCCACCTGCAAGTACTGCTGATAAGATTCTCTTTTTCATAGTTTTTCTCCTTTTGGGCTGCGCCCTTATGATGGCGGAGGCGATGCTCCGCCTGTTTAATTTCTATCCCTAACGGGAATATTTACATATTCGGATACGGATTTTGAAAACCTGCACCGGTTCGTTTCCGGATTTGATACACCGGAACATGAACCATGAAAGTACACATTCATATCCCGCACTGTTTTACGATTTATGCGGCCTGTTCTGTCTTTTTGGCTCTGCTTGCACGGATCTCCTTATATACTGACCAAAGAAGTACACCGCATGCAACGAACCAGAAGAAGTCAAATATAGGATGTGTAAAGAAAGCACCGAAGCTCTTGTAGCTCATGATACCTCTTCTTAAGTATGTCTCTGTCATGGAACCTACCAGGAAACAGAGGACAAAAGGTGTGGTCGGCAGTCTGAACTTGTGATAGATGTAACCTACCACGCCGAAAACGATGATTGACTGTACATCAAATACACGGTTGTTGGTTGCATAAGCACCTACTGCACAGAGTACAAGGATAAGTGGCATGAGTATGTGCTTTGGAACCTTTAAGATCTGTACAAATCCCTTGATACATGTCCACTCTACTACCAGCATGATGAGGTCGCAGACCATGCAGGCTGCAAAGATACCGTAAACGACATCCGCATTCTTGACAAAGAGAAGTGGTCCTGCTGAAAGTCCGTGGATCAGGAAACCACCGAGCATCATAGCTGTAACACCGTCACCAGGAATACCGAGAACCAGAAGAGGGATCATAGCGCCGCCGATTGTAGCATTGTTGGCACACTCTGTTGCAACGATACCCTCAGGATCGCCCTGTCCGAAGGTTTCCGGATGCTTGCTCATATTTTTAGCAGTTACATATGAAAGCATACCTGATGTTGAACCACCGATTCCCGGAAGGATACCTATTCCTGTTCCGATAACAGCTGATCTTAAAGCTCCCGGCATCCATGATATAAACTCCTTCATTGAGAAGCCGAAGCCCTTAACCTTTGTTACAGGTATAGTCTGAACGCCCTTGGCATTCATCTCCTCTGCTGAGATGAGGATATCTGCCACGGCAAAGATACCGATGAGAGTTGTAAGCTGATTGAAGCCTGCAAGCAGATCCTGATTTCCAAATGTGAATCTTGGTGTTCCATCAATAGGTGCCATACCTACGAAGCAGAATACAAGTCCGAAGAGACCTGCCAGAAGTCCTTTTACCATGTTGCCTGATGAAAGGATAGCCACCATGGTAAGAGCAAAGAAACAAATTCCGAAGTTCTCAACCGGTGTGAACTTAAGTGCAACGTCTGCAAGCATAGGTGCGAAGAATGAAAGAACAAAGAATGAAAAAAGTGATCCAAGGAATGAAAACACAATTCCGATTCCAAGAGCTCTCATGGCTTCACCCTTCTGAGCCATCGGATAACCATCAAAAGTAGTTGCAATTGATGATGCTGTACCAGGCATGTTGAGAAGGATTGCTGAGATAAGACCTCCGGAGATACCTCCGATATAAACCGCAACCAGTACATTCATACCAAGTGATGAATCCATGGTAAATGTCAGTGGAAGCATAAGTGCTACTGCCATGGAAGCCGAAAGACCCGGGATGGATCCGAATACGATTCCTATCGCTACACCTGCAATCATGAAGAGCAGGGATACAGGCTGGCAAACCGAGACGAATGCTGCCCCTAATTGTGCTAATGCGTTCATTATTGCTCCTCCTTACTGTAATGCAAAAATTCCTGCCGGAAGTACGATCTTAAATGCATATCTGAAAAGCAGATAAACAACTATAGTGAAGACTACATCTATGATTGCGTAAGAAATGATATCTTTCTTTGTTCTGCTCTTGTCAGGTGCAAGGATATATATCTGAACAAACAGATAAACCAGAGTACTGATGATGAAGCCTATCGGCTTAAGAATGTTTACATAAACAATAGCTGAAACAAGGCTTCCCAACACTCTCTTATAATCTGATGTATCCTTGTAACCGGATGCATCAAGTTCTGCTGCCTGTGCTTTAAAACGTGTTGCAGTTTCAATCAAAAGTATGATTGAAAGAACCAGGATGATCACTCCAACCAATGTTGGCATAAAATCAGGTCCAATCTCCATAACCTTGGATTTCGGAAGTGCTTTGGCTCCGATGATAAGAGCTAAGCCCAGAATTGCGTAAAAGATGCCGACAACGAAGTCGCCATATTTTTTAAAGAACATTTAAGTTCCCCCTTTCTTTACCCGGCAATCCGGATGCTCTGCCATCCGGCAGATAATTTTCATTTCTCAAGATTTTGCATCTCAATCCATCATTGGTTTAGCCTGATCTGTGTCTAAACCCTTTTGTTGATATTAGAATAAATGAATTAAAATGCATTGTAAAACTCATAAATCTAATGCTATACTAAGTAAAACTTATGGAACATAATTCTACACTAAGTTTTACTGTTAGTTTTACTTATAAGTGTATTAGAAAAATTAATGTTAAATTTTTATCTAAAAGATAAATTAACATTTTGTAACTTTATATAACTATAGGTCATGAAAGGAATAAGCTATGGACTTTAGAATATGTGAATACATAGTTGAGATTGCAAAAGAGGAAAACATTACAAAAGCAGCCAGGAATCTGTTTGTATCACAATCAGCTCTGAATCAGCAGCTACTGAAACTGGAGAAAGACTTAGGTACCCAGTTATTTTTCAGATCAAGGACTGACTGGCATCCTACCGAAGCTGGAAAGATATACCTTGAAGGTGCCATGAAAGCCATCCTTATTAAACAGGAAACCTATAAAAAGATATATGACATAACTCATGCGGGTGATTCTGAACTTAAGATCGGTCTCACTCCGGGCAGAGGTATCCATATGTTCACTACTATCTATCCTAAATTGCACGAAAAGTTCTCAAATATGAAAATCACTCCTATAGAAATGGGCGTTTATAATCAGCGAGATGCGCTTGCAGACGGAACCATAGATATCGGTTTTGTCACACTATGTAAGGATCAACGGGCAAACTACGATTATGACTTGATCGGCGAGGAAGAAATGGTTGTTCTTGTTCCTAAAGTTCATCCTATATGTGAGGGAATCGAAAACAACAGTGAAATCTTCCCCGTGATCAATCTTAAGGCTCTTGAGTTTGAGCCTTTTACAGTTATGTCCACAAAATCAAGTAACAGACAAATCATCGATAACATATTCAATCGTAACGGATTTATACCCAATATACTTATGGAAACCAACAATACAGCAAGTATACCATCACTTGTGGAGACTTCTTTATGTTGTGCTATCGTTCCGAGATACTATGTTGATCCTCACAACGATAGCTACAGATGTTTTACACTTCCAAGCCACCCGACCTGGGATCTGTGCATCGCATCCAGAAAAGGAGCCTATCTCACAGATGCCGAAAAGGAGTTTATCCGTCTTGCGAAAGAATACTGGCAGTCCCATCTCATCGCACCGCAAACAAACTGATCTGCCCGAACACGAATAACGTAGTCGTTTTGCACAGCAAAAGGGCCCAAGTTATGAGTGTTCAGCATCAAATTGCACACGAATGTGTGCGTTAGCGATAATAAGTGAGTGGCAAATACTTTTGACACTCACTTATTATATGAAGTATCAAGTGATCAGGTTATTGGAGCAGGGTTGAAAACGCAGAGATCATTGGCAAATCCATATTGTTCTGTATATGGTTTCTTGATTCCTGATGCAACATCCAAAATGAAATCCAGAAGTTCTTCACCCTGTTCCTGTATGGTCTTATCACCTACTGCAGCAGGCCCGGCATTAAAATCAATTATATCAGGCCACTGCTCCTTCATCTCATTTCTCGAGCAAAGCTTGATAACAGGTGCCGCTGCGAGTCCATACGGTGTTCCGCGACCTGTCATAAAGACTTCAAGTCCCATACCTGATGCAAGCTGAGAAGGTCCACACACAAGATCTGATGCAGGAGTAGCTGCAAATATCTCACCATGCTTTGTAGGTCTGTCACCCGGAGATAAAACTTCTACTATAGGTGATGAACCTGACTTTGCGATAGAACCCATGGACTTCTCAATGATATTGGAAAGTCCTCCTTTTTTGTTACCCGGTGTAGTATTGGCGCCTCTGTCAACGCCACCATTCTTTAGATAGTTATCATACCACTTCATCTCTTCAACGAGACGCTTACCGACTTCTTCGTTGATACATCTGTGGGCGATAAACTGAACACCGTCTCTTACTTCTGTAACTTCAGAGAACATAACTGTTCCACCACCGGAAACCAGAAGATCCGCTGCATACCCTGCTGTTGGGTTTGCTGTTATTCCTGAGAATGCATCTGATCCGCCGCACTGCATACCAACCAGAAGATCTGACAGAGGAAGCTCCTCTCTCTTTCTTTCATTAAGGATTTTCAGTTTTTTCTCTGCCATCTCCATGATGGCATCCATCATAGCCTGATACCCCTTGTAATTCTGGAGGACGATGACATTATCCTCATTGTTGAGTTCCGGCCACCACTCACAAAAACGATCAACCGTAAACTTCTCACAGCCCAATGCCACCAGCATGAAAACTCCGCCAAAATTAGGATGCCTTGAAATATTTCTGAGTATCTTCTGCGGTATATAGGCCTGAGGCGCATCTATAGCGACTCCGCAGCCATAAGGGTGATTTATCGCAACGACGTCATCAACATTAGAATACTTAGGCAGAATCTCGTCTTTGATCTTCTTAATTGCAACATTGAGTACACCTGCAACACACTGTACAGTTGTATTGATGCCCAGAATGTTTCTGGTTCCGGCATAAAATCCATCCGGGTTCTTATATCCCATCCAGGTTGTTCTCTTAGGCTTAGGCAGATCTGTACGGATGTTTGTAGCAAACTCCATACAGTCGAGATCCGGTGCCGGTGCCATGATGAGATTCTTCTCATTTATCCATCCACCAATAGGTATATCCTCAGAAGTAGTGCCCAAAACGACACCATATCTGATTACCTCAGAGCCTTTGGGCAATGCCTTTAATGCAATCTTATGCGCCTGCGGGATATCTACTGTCGTAACTACTCCCTGTATCACCTCTGTACCCTTAGGCACATCATTGATAGCGATGGCAACATTGTCCTTGTCTGTAATCTGAATACATAATCTTTTTGCCATATAGTCTCCATTCTCCCGTCGCGTTGTGACGGCCATGAAAGCAAGTATTGCCATGTATATAATTTATATATACATAGTTACGTTATGAAATTTCGTGCTTTCACAATAATAATCAACATTTACAAAACTTTTTGTTCCGTGTAGAATTAGTATAATTGCACACAAATATTAAGTAAAATTAATAATTATGAATCATTCATAAGTTATGCTAATGTCATAGATAATGAGAGGTACTTATGGACACTAAGTTAATCGAGTATATTATCAAAATCGCTGATGAAGGTTCAATCACAAAGGCTGCAGAAAAACTGTTTATAACTCAGTCAGCTTTATCTCAACAACTTCAGAAACTGGAAAAAGAAATAGGTACACCCCTTTTTGTACGTAATAAAGCTTCATGGTCACCAACTCCGGAAGGTCAGGTATATCTGGATAACGCCAGGGAGATGCTTCGTATAAAACAAAAAACTTATACAATAATTGCAGATATGGTAAACAAACATAACGGATATCTCTCCATCGGTATGACTCCAGGCAGAGGTTTCGATATGTTTTCTTACGTTTATCCTATATTTCATAATAAGTATCCTGAATTTACAGTTGAACCCAGAGAACTGAGTGTAAAGCAGCAGCAGGATGCAATTCACCATGGTGAACTGGATATTGGATTTGTAACACTTACTGATGCTCAGAAAACTAATGATGAGTACATTGATTTATTCAAAGAGGAGATATATCTTGCACTTCCAGAACAGTATCCACTTAACAAAGATTATTTAAAAACTGATGATCCATATCCTACAGTTCCTCTTTCAGCACTTCAATATGAACCTTTTGTTATGATGTACAAGGAATCAACCATCCGTAAAATGGTTGATCAAATATTCAGAGATGCGGGTTTTACCCCTACTGTACTTTTTGAAACTTCCAGTAATATGACCATACTTTCGATGATCAGAGCGAAGCTTGCTTGTGGTTTGGTACCATATCACTATGTGAAACAATCGCCTCCCGGAATTAAATTTTTCAGATTGCCTTTCAGACCAACCTGGAAAGTATGCGTGACATATCCAAAGAATGCATATCTTAGTAAAGCTGCAAAAGATTTTATAGATTTAGTAAATGAATACTGGCAGATGGATAGCTTCCCTAAGCACATAATAGATTAAGTATTAACTATTAAACCAAATTAATCTTTATTCAGTTATTTAAAAACCCCGATATTATATCCGGTTAGATATTGGATATATCATCGGGGGTTTTTGAAATTCATAATGAATAACTATTATACTGAACCACTCTATTACATATGTCCTTTAATTGATTCGAGAAATTCTTTGGCCCTTTCTGTTTTTGGTGATGTAAAGAATTCATCAGGAGTGTTTTCCTCAACTATAGCTCCATCAGCCATAAAAACAACTCTGTTTGCAACACGTCTTGCAAAGTTCATTTCATGAGTGACAACAATCATGGTCATGCCTTCATTGGCAAGTTCAATCATAACATCAAGCACTTCCTGAATCATCTCCGGATCAAGTGCAGATGTTGGTTCATCAAAGAGCATAACCTTAGGATGCATGGCAAGAGATCTGGCTATGGCAGCTCTCTGCTGCTGCCCACCGGATAACTGAGACGGCATCTTGTGAGCCTGTGAATCAACACCAACTCTCTTAAGGAGTTCCATAGCTTCTTTTTCAACTTCTGTCTTAGACCTGTGAAGCACTTCCACCGGTCCCATCATAACATTATCAAGGATAGTTTTATGCGCAAACAGATTGAAGGACTGAAATACCATGCCTATCTCAGCTCTTAATGCTGCAAGTTCCTTTCCGCCATCAGGTAATTTCTCCCCTTCAATGAGGATCTCTCCTGATTTTATATTTTCAAGACGGTTAATAGTGCGGCACAATGTCGACTTACCGGAACCTGATGGTCCGATAAGAACCACAACCTCGCCCTTTTTAACTGACAGATTTATATCCTTCAGAGCATGCATGGCACCGTAATACTTTTCCACATGTTTTAATTCAACCACAGGTGCCTGAACATCAGATATTATTGTATTATCTTTTTTCATCATCTCTTACCTCCTCGTTTTGCCATAGTCACAGATATCGTATTGAGGAGATAATTGATAATGATATAAATCACCGCCACAACCAAATAAACTGACAGCAACGCATCATAATTGGATATGAGTACCTTGGCATTCTGCATCAAATCAGGAAAATTCACGATATAAGAAAATGTTGTATCCTTAACAACTATAACCAGATCAGAAAACAGAGCAGGCACGATGTATTTCAGCGCTTGAGGAAAAATAATCTTTGTAAAAACCATAGTCTCTCTCATACCAAGAGACAATGCTGCTTCACGCTGACCTTTCGGAACAGCATTAACACCTGAACGAAGCAATTCCGAAACCATACCGGATGCAGATATAGCAACCGGAAGCGCAACTCTCCACACTGATGGAAGATTTATGCCCATCTTGGGAACATATAAGAAAAAGAAATAAATAAACAGAAGTGTAGGAACTCCTCTGGTAAACTCAGTACATGCTGCACCTATAAACTGCAATGGCTTATAAAAGCTTATCCTCATCACCATAAAAACAAAGCCTATGGAAAAAGCCGTTAAACCGGCAAGGAGAGACGCTTCAACTGTTCCAAGGAGTCCACTCCCTATAAATCTCCACGTTGTTGACCTCATAAAAAATGACCAATACTTAGCATCCAATTGACCATTATCTGAGAATATTTTGATCACCAGACATAACAACAAAACCATAGCCACTATAGAGATTACAGTTGATGCCATGATGATTTTACGTGCATTTTTCCCCGGTGTCTCATATAATGCATCCCTAACAGATATCTGACGACTCATCTGCGGATCCTCACTTTCCTGTCTATAAAACTACCACAAAGTAGTAGCGGTAACAACACAATGAAAGTATGACAGCACGACACCTAGATTTGGCAATGCATAAACCAGTACAATAAGAAGGGATGCTCCGGGAATATTTCTGAAAATCTGAACATATAAATCGCCAAAAATACGTAATGGTTTTATCGGACATACTCTCATAACTGTAATGAGTATGCCTATCACTACAGCTCCAATAAAAGATATGGTAGTGAGTTGCCATGTTGTTAATAAAGCCACTATATATTTCTCACCATATTGTGAAAGAAGTTCACCTATCGTCATAATCAATCCTTTATATAACTATAACGACATGATGAAACATATATAATACATATATCTCATCATGTCGTATTCATCCTTAAACCACAATTACTTTAATAGTCTTCTTACTTTGATATCAGTAACATTACTATTTAATATCAAATATTGTCATGAATCAAAAACATAATTTTTGTTCATCAATACCAGACTCAACCAACTGTAGGAGCTGCAGGGGCTTCACTGATACCTGTACGGTCGCCAAGGCTTACCTGCCAAAGTTCTGTCCAAAGACCTTCATCCTCAATTTTCTTTAGGAAATCATTAACAAACTGAACTCCATCTGAATCCTTAGGAAGTCCTATTCCATAATTATCTTCAGGTCCAAAAACATCACCTGCAATCTCATACTTTCCTGACTCCTTAACAAGAGCATTGAGCATAAGCGTATAGTCAGAAACATATGCATCTACTCTGCCCTGCAGAAGAGCTGTACGTGCCTCAATATCTGTAGTAAACTCCTGTACTGTCGCTTCCGGTGCAAACTCTGCAAGTATAGATGGTCCTGTTGATCCGGTCTGTGTTGCTACTACCTTGCCTGCAAGGCTGTCAACACCTGTTATATCAGTATTACCGGCTTTTACAAGTATAGCCTGCTTTGATGTGTAGTAAGGACCTGCAAAGGATATAAGTTCTTTACGCTTATCTGTTATTGAATATGTTGCGAATACTGCATCAACCTGTCCCGTGGTTAATACAGACTCACGTGTGCTTGAATCCACCTGAGTAATTTCATATTTAGATTCATCTCCGAGAATGTATCTGGTAAGAAGCTGGAAAAGACCGGCATCAAATCCTCGTAATCCATTGTCTGTCTCATCAAGCTGACTGAAAAGCTGAGATGTTCGAACACCTCCGATTCTTAAAACTCCCGCCGCCTTAACAGCTTTTGCCCACTCAGAAGCCTCAATCACCGCATCATCAGCAACCGGTCCCCTGGTGAGAAGCTCATCAAATGCAGCCTTGTCAAGAGGTTTAGCTTCAGGCTCAGATGTAACGGTCTCTGAATCTGCCGCAGCTGTTTTGGCACAATTAAATATTTAGTCTCAAAGCAAACAGTACCAGCCAACTTAACACTTAACACTCTTCAATCTCTGATAACTTTTCAGATAGAGTCTCCCAGGTTTCATATAGTTCTGCAAGACGATCATCATTGTACTCATGCTCTTTATGAAGTTCCATGAGCCTGCCTACATCTGCAGCGATATCCGGATTCTGATAATCTGTATCCAGCACCTCATTACGGGCTTCCAGCTTCTGTATCTCATCCTCGCAGTTCTTCAATTCACGCTGCAGTTTCTGAAGAGTTTTCTTGATTTCCTTCTGTTGTTCCCAATCTGTCTTCTGTTCTGATTTTATCTCGATAACAGGTTCAGTGGCAGCAGCTGTGGTTCGTCCGTTAGCATTGACAGAAGCAGTGGCTCCATACTTACGGACATCCTCCTTTTTCTCAAGATAATAATCATAATTTCCGATATAGTTATCAAATCTGTTTTCAAAAAGCTCCAGGATGCGACCAGATGTCTTGTTGATAAAATATCGGTCATGAGAAACATAGAGAACCGTTCCCTCATAATTGTTTATGGCATCCTCAAGAACTTCACGTCCCTGGATATCCAAGTGATTTGTAGGCTCATCGAGGATCAGAAAATTGGCATTACTAAGCATGAGCTTTGCAAGAGAAACTCGTCCCTGTTCTCCACCACTCAGGTCTCCTATGCGCTTGTAAACATCATCTCCCCTAAAAAGAAATGCCGCAAGAACATTACGAACCTTTGTATCGTTGAGGTATGGATAGTCATCCTGTATTTCATCAAAGATAGTCTTATCCATATGAAGTACTGCATGCTCCTGATCGTAATAACCGATCTCAACATTGGTTCCCAGCCTGAAAGAACCTGTATCGGCATCCTCCTGCTGATTGAGTATCTTAAGAAGCGTTGTCTTGCCTGTTCCGTTGGCTCCTATAACAGCTACATGTTCACCGCGCTTTATTTCAAAATCGATATGTGAAAACAATGTCTTGTCATCGAAACTCTTACTGAGATCCTTAACCGAAAGAACATCATTGCCGGACTGAACACTAGGAGTAAGAGCCAGTCTCATCTCGTTATCAATTTCCTCCGGTTTATCCAGGAGCTCCACCTTGGCCAATGCTTTTTCACGAGACTCTGCTCTCTTTATGGATTTCTCACGATTGAACTGCTTAAGCTTGGTGATGACTGCCTGCTGATGCTGTATCTCCTGTTGCTGATTTAAGTATGCCTTAAGTTCCGCATCACGAATCATCTTTTTCTTTACAGCGTACTCTGAATAGTTACCCTTGTACATACGAGCTTTACCATTGTCGAGATCGATGATCTTGGTAACAACATGATCAAGGAAATATCTGTCGTGGGAAACCAAAAGTACTGCCCCGTCATATCTCTTAAGCACCTTTTCAAGCCACTGTATAGACTCGATATCCAAATGGTTGGTCGGCTCGTCAAGTATCAGGAGATCCGGCTTATCCTGCAGTATCTCCTCCAAACGTTTCCTGGTTTTCTGTCCTCCCGACAGAGTATCAAAATCATCAACACCGGTCTCGATATCCGCGTGCTGCTGTGCGAGATAACCTACCTTCTTCTCTTTGGAAAATGCAATAACAGACTCACTGTCATCCGGCTCCTCAATGCCCAATATACAACGAATAAGCGTCG
>DGVW01000099.1:14518-28056 GCA_002396005.1 Oribacterium sp. UBA4274 | reverse complement strand
CAATCGCCGCTTTTTCTTTATCCTCTATATGGAATGTGACTCCCTTAAGGACTTGTTTACCTACATAAGTTTTATTTAAGTTTGCAATATTTAATATCATAACCTTGTTAATATATCCGAAACTGAGAATCTGCACAAGTTACATAACAGTTATGTTTACTATGTGCTAATTAATATTTAATTGTTTTAATGGAAGGATCGAAGCAGTATTACCACTTCGACCCATGATCAAAACATAAACTCCATAAATCGCCCGGCGCATCAGTATATCACTTCTGCGGAACACCCTTCATTGAAAGGGATATTTTTTTACGCTCCTTATCTACTGAAAGTACTTTTACGTTAACTATGTCACCGACCTTTACAACATCAAGCGGATGCTTTACGAACTTGTCAGCAATCTGCGAGATATGTACCAGACCATCCTGATGTACACCGATATCCACAAATGCACCGAAATCGATAACATTACGTACTGTACCTGCAAGAACCATACCCGGTGTAAGATCATCAAAATCAAGAACATCAGATCTGAGTACCGGCGCAGGTACATCCTCACGTGGATCACGTCCCGGCTTTGCAAGCTCCTTGACTATATCCTGTAATGTATACTCACCTACACTCATCTTTTTCGCAAGTTCAGGAATAGATGCCCTGACCTCTTTAAGCTTCTTCTCGATATCTCTGGTATTCCCCTCTTTAACGTCAGCTTCTGTAAATCCTAAAAGCTTAAGTAATTCTCTGGCTGCATCATAACTCTCAGGATGAACAGAAGTCATATCCAATACTTCCTTACCATCTCTGATACGCAGGAAACCTGCGCACTGCTCATATGCCTTAGGTCCAAGCTTAGGAACCTTGAGAAGATCCTTTCTCGATGTAAAAGCACCGTTCTCCTCACGATATGCAACGATGTTCTTGGCGATGGTTTTGTTTACACCGGATATATACTCAAGAAGTGAAAATGATGCGGTATTGACATCAACACCAACCTTATTAACACAATCCTCCACAACATTACCGAGCTGCTCACTGAGCTTTGTCTGGTTCATATCATGCTGATACTGACCAACTCCGATAGATTTAGGATCGATCTTTACAAGCTCTGCAAGAGGATCCTGAAGACGCCTTGCCATAGATGTGGCCGATCTCTGTCCAACATCAAAATTAGGGAACTCCTCTGTCGCAAGCTTAGATGCAGAATAAACAGAAGCACCTGCTTCATTTACGATAACATACTTGACCGGAAGCTTACTCTTCTTTATAAAATCAGCAATTATCTGCTCTGACTCACGTGATGCAGTACCATTACCAAGAGAAATGATGTCTACATGATATTTACGGATGAGACTCTCTATAACTCGCATGGACTCATCCACTTTATTCTGTGGCGCAGTCGGAAAAATAACAGTTGTATCCAGTACCTTTCCGGTAGGATCTACAACAGAAATCTTACAACCGGTACGAAATGCCGGATCCCATCCAAGTACAGTCTTGCCAGCTATAGGAGCCTGCATGAGAAGCTGTCCCAGATTCTCACCAAACACCTTGATAGCACCATCCTCTGCCTTCTCCGTGAGATCATTGCGTATCTCTGTTTCAATAGACGGTCCGATCAAACGCTTGTAGGCATCAGCTGCAGCCTCTTCAAGATAAGGTGAAGTCTCTTTATTACGACCTACACCGATATGACGATTCATAAACTTGATGATTTCCTCTTCCGGGGCTTCAATCTTGACAGTGAGAATTTTTTCACTTTCTCCACGATTTAAAGCGAGGATACGATGACCCGGAATCTTTTTGACAGGCTCTGAATACTCATAATAATTATCATAAACTGTTTTCTCCTCGGCCTGTTTTTTAGTCTTGGCAGCCGATACGATGAGACCGTCCGCATAAGTCTTCTTTCTGATCCACTCACGCATGCTGGCACTGTCGGAAAGTGTCTCAGCTATGATATCCTCTGCTCCCGCTATAGCAGCTTTGACATCAGGAACTTCCTTTTCTGTATCAACATACTTCTCTGCTTCAACAACAACAGGTGTCTGAGACTTGCCACCTACGATAAATACTGCCAACGGCTCCAGTCCCTTCTCCTTGGCAATCATAGCTCTCGTACGACGCTTAGGCTTGTATGGTCTGTAGATATCCTCAAGCTTTACAGCAGTCTCTGCCTCATCTATCTGCTTTCTGAGTTCCTCCGTAAGCTTTCCCTGTTCTTCGATAGATGCAAGGATGGTATTCTTACGATCTTCAAGATTACGAAGATACTTTAAACGTTCATCAAACGTTCTCAGCACGTCATCATGCATAGCTCCTGTTGCTTCCTTACGGTAACGGGCGATAAAAGGAATAGTGTTTCCCTCATCGATAAGCTTGATAACGGCTTCCGTCTGAGTCTTTTTGATGCCTAGTTCTCTGGTTATAATGTCAACAATATCCATAAAAATTCCTCTGGTAGCTTTTTTTAAAAATAATAAGTATTATAACATGAATAGAATCATTACAAAATAGCGATGTTAAAGCAAAAAGGAGCAATTATGAATACGAATATAACTGATATAAAACAACGTCGTTTCCAGCCTGCAATAGATGCGATAAATGACCTCTTGGAAGATGAGGACTATATGGATGAGGAAGTAATCATCATAGCTATAGACGGCCGTTCAGGAAGCGGCAAAACCAGACTTGCAGAATTACTTGCAGAAAAGTACGATGCCAATGTCTTCCACATGGATGATTTCTTCCTCCGTAATGAGCAGCGCACGGAGGAACGACTCAATGAAATCGGCGGTAATGTAGACTACGAAAGATTCCGTGAGGAAGTACTGATACCACTATGGTATGGAGACCCGGTGAACTATATACCGTATAACTGCAAAACTATGTCTCTCGATAATGACAACGCACAGATCATCAAACCGAAACGTATAAACATAGTGGAGGGCTCCTATAGTCAGCATCCTTACTTCGGAGACCCGTACCAGCTTCGTATCTTCTGCGATATAGATTCTGAAAACCAGTTGAACAATATAGCTCTGCGTATAGGTACAGATGATGCTCGTTTGGAAAAATACAGAAACGAATGGATACCTAAAGAAAATACTTACTTTGATACCAATAAAATCGAAGAAAAGTCAGATGTTCTCATATCATGGGAATAATAAAAGCAGTAACCTTTTACTGTATTCCAGATCTCAATCATCATATATAGCAGCACTATGCTCTTGTATAAAATGATGTAAATATCAGAAATATAGTCTATGATCAATGAGATACTTAGTGCGGCAGGATTTTCTACCATCCTGCCGCACTTTTCAATAATTTTTCTAATATCCAAAAACTCATCTATCCAGGCTTATCTCTGCCAATTATCAATAATTTCGGGTTATCAATAACTATAACCGATTCACTAAATATCATGCAGCAAGTCTATGCTCTATGATCTTGCCTATACGTCTGTAAAATTTTGCTCTGTGACGTTTACGCTCAAGTTCCTTTTCTATCTGATAAATGAGATATACACTCCCTATGCTGATCACATATCCCAGCAATCTCACTTCACTGTACTCACAAAGAGATGCTATAAGACCAAGCACAAGTAAAAATTCTACAACTAACTCAAAAGTTTTCATATTAACTCTCATGGCGTTTGCCTCCCCTGTTTTCAACTATATGCATTTTAACACTGTACAAGCGTTTTGTAAACAGTTGTTCCGCAAATAATTGTTCTAAAAATGAATGTTTGCAAAATTATGTTCGTTTTTATATCACAGCGCTTACAGCCATATTAATAAATTTTGCACTAAAAAGGCCTGAAGCTTACGCTCCGGGCCTTCTGCAATTGCTATATAAAATGGGGATTAAATAAACAAGAAATTATAAAAAGATAATGCCAGATACTATACAGAATTATTTCTTCATCCATCTGTCTCTCAAAACAAATGCAGAAGATTTAGGCTGACGGTCTCTTGTGAAGATACCCTTCTTGTTGCCGCCTACTCTGAATATACCTTCAGAAGTCTGGAAATCAGCGAAATTCCATACAAGCTCACCCTGAATGAAACCATAATCTTCAAATACTCTGAAATTCATCGCATAGTACTCGTTCTGATACTCCTCTGACCACATAGTTCCAGGCAGCGAATGATGTCCTGCCAGAGTGTCACAGCCAAACTCTGTCATCACAAAAGGTTTATCAACATTAAGCGCTTTCCATCTGTCCAGCTCATCTCTGAACTTTTCCTCCGCTTCGAAAAAGTCCTCTCCGCCGCTTATATACCAGCCATAATATCTGTTGAGGCAGATGAAATCCAGAAGCCTGTGACATTGGCACTTCTCCGGACTACTGTTCTTTTCCAATGCTCCTGTGAGCGGACGCTTCTGCGGATCCAATTCTTTGGCTCTCTCAAAAATCTTTGAGAAGTATTCATAGGACTGAACACTTGTAGTCTCCGGTTCATTAAAGAGGCTGAATGCTATGACGCTTGGGTGATTCTTATCACGCTTTATCATCTCTTCAACCTGAAGAAGATGATTTTTCTGAAGTGTTGGGACCGTCGGAGTTTCGAAAAAGTAGGTATACTTTCCTGTTCCTGCATCAACGTAATTGTGAGTTGAACGCATCATACCAACTGCGGGCACCTCATCGATGATGAGAAATCCCTCTTCATCAGCCATCTGATACCACTCATCTGCATAAGGATAATGACTGGTTCTGAAGCAGTTGGCTCCGTTCCACTTCATGCACTCAAAATCACGCTTTGCCACAGAATAGTTAAAGGTTCTGCCGAGAATGTTGAAATCCTCGTGCTTTCCATAGCCCTTAAGATATACCTGCTGCCCGTTTATCAGGATCTTTTCACCCTGAACAGCTACAGTTCTGATTCCTGTTCTTTCACTGTACTCATCAAAAACAGTTCCATCCTGAGAAATAAGTCTCAGGGTGACTGTATATAGGTGCGGATCCAGCACATTCCAAAGTATCGGATCATCGATGCTAACCATTCCACCGAAATGATAACCATCGACTCGCAGAAGCTCTGCCTCAGCAGCTGCCTTGCCATGCTCGTCTGTAAATCTGACAAACGCCCTCACATCCTCGGATTTACTCTCTATATTAATATCAGAATAATCAACTGCCATGTCAATGAACACATCAGCCTGTCCGTCCTTAAGTTCATATCTCAGGCTATAGTCTGCAACAGAAATCTTCGGAAGTATCAGGAGATCGACACTTCTCTGGATGCCGGAATAATTGAAGAAATCAAAATACGGCTTGGCGGTGAGACTGCCGTCACGATTTTTCTTTACAGTTCCGCATGGAAGTGTTTCCTCGTTAAGTTCATTGTTCACCTTCAGCACAAGCTTGTTGGTGCCAACATTAACCGTATCAGTAACATCAATCACAAAAGGCAGAAAACCACCTTCGTGTTCGCCTATCTTATGTCCGTTGAGATACACCACTGCTCTGTGAGTAACACTTCCAAAACGCAGACATACCTTCCTGTCAGTTACTTCCGGCATGAGAAACTCAGTCTCATACCAGAAATCACCACAGTAATTTTTTATAGATTTATCTGTATAAAGGTCTGAAAAGCTTCCCGGAACCGGAATCATATCAAACTTTTCAAAACCATCGGCAAAGCCTGCCGCCTCGCCCTTTTTCTCTTTATCAAGAGTAAACTTCCACATACCATCAAGTGACAATCTCATACGTGTCGATGTCATCTTGGGATATAAAAGTGAACCTATCATATTATTTCTTCCTTTTCACAACTCAGGCTGCAATATGCTCCTTAACTTTGACCGGTACATCTTCATTAAATGTTACAAATGCTACTGCAAATGCTCCAACCACAGAGATTACGATGGCAACTATGCCCCAGATACCGTAAATTGCATAGATTGCCGGAAGTGTCAAAGCATTAACAGAAATCTGTACATCTCTGGTTACGTGCATGATCGCACAAAGCGCTCCGCCGATACCATTAATTACACACATGGCTCCAAAAACTTTCTTACGGCTCAGAAGTACACCATAGATAGCCGGCTCAGTTACACCACCGATGAATGCTGAAACTGCTGCTGTTCCTGCGAGCTCTTTTAACTTTCTGTTCTTTGTACGAAGGAATACTGCAAATGTTGCTGCAGCAATACCAAAATTTGTACCTACTGTAAGTGGGATGATATAGTCATATCCGAGTACTGCAAGATTGTTCATGCAGATAGGCACAAGTCCCCAGTGTACACCGAAGATGATCATCACAGGCCAGAGAGCTGCCATTGCAAATCCTGCAAGAAGCGGCACTGTATTGAGACCGGTTTCAATCATAAGTGCAAGTCCTCTGCCCACATAATCAGTAACAGGTCCGACAACTATAAGAGTCAGAGGGAAAATGATAATGAGATCAAGGAGCGGGATAAAGATTCCGCTTACTACATCCGGAAGTATACTCTTCAGGAACTTCTCCCACTTAGCCTGTACATAAGCCGCAGCAATGATAGGAAGAACTGAACTTGTGTAGCTGATCATATTTACAGGAATTGACATAAATGTAACTGCAGTTTCTGCGGACTTGAGTGCAACCATGTTTGGATAAACCATAGCAGCCGCTATAGCCATTGTTACAAATGGCTTTGCACCAAATTTCTTTCCTGCTGTATATGCGATAAATATCGGAAGGAAATAGAAAACTCCATCTGCTGCAGAGTAAAGAATCTGATAAGTTGTTGATTCCTTGCTGAGGGCACCAATTGTTACAAAAAGAACTAAAAATCCCTTGAGAAGTCCGGCTCCCATAAAGCCTTCCATGAACGGTGTGAATATAGCCGAAACATACTCTACGAACTTATCACCGAAGATATTTTTCTTGGCTTTTTTCTTGTTCTCTTTAACAATATCTTCGTTGGATACTTCTCGTGAAGTGCTTTCATAGACATTTTTTGATGTCTCCACACCACTCTGTGATTTCAGAGAGTTGTCATCACTCTTGTCAAGAAGCGGAAGTACCTCATTATATGCCTTCTGAACATCCTGTCCGATAACAACCTGTGTCTGTCCACCGGCTTCCAGAACCATCATTACGCCTTCGATGCCGGAAAGTGCTTCCTTGTTCACAAGTGATGTGTCCTTCAGTACAAATCTCAGTCTGGTGACACAGTGTGTCAACTGATTTACGTTTTCCTTACCGCCTACGTTTTTAAGAACCTCAACAGCGATATGCTTATAATCCTTAGCCATTGTCCTTCTCCTTATTACATTGCAATATGATGATGTTTTTCATAAAGAATCTTTATTTGATGTTGGTATTATAGCAATGTCAAGCCCCAACAGATAGAACAGGTTTGACCGATCAGCAATATATTGCTATTATGATAAAAAATTTATATTCATCATTACATCCTTGGATAATAATGTTTAAAAAATAGTTTGAGGTATATTTCCCGGAAAGGACTATATATGATTCTAACTGAAGGCTGCAGTCTGCTCGAAAATCTGGAACTGATTCCTGTCAACATCCTGGATTCTGAACAGGCTATAAACAATTTTTGCCAAAAATATGTCGTACACAAATCTCAGATTCTTTTTACCAATAGCAAGATTTCAGAAATCTTATCCATGCTAAATAACGACTCCGGTGAATTCATACTTACGGACGATGTATTCAAAATAAAATTTATATTTGCCTCCTGTGACGGCACTCCCATTGCCTATGGTCCCTACTGTACAGAGCTTCTTTCAACGGATGAAATCAAAATCCTGCTATCTCATCTGGAATTACATGATATATCTGCTGAATCTCTGGCAAGACAACGCAGCCGCTACACCGTAAAGCCACAGCAAAATGTACAGTATTATCTGAATATTCTCATCTCAAACATTACAGGAAAACCTGATATACATACTGTAAAAAAGGTGTCACTGATAAACTCTGACAAGGAAACAAAGGAAGATATCATCACTAAGGATATACACATAAAGCTTGTACGTGACCACTATGCTCAGGAAAAACGACTTATGGAAAGTATTGCAAATGCTGACTTTACAGAGGCTCTAGATGCATGGCACTTCCTTCATGGCGCCGTTTCCTACAATAATATCGGTCACACTATGGATGTATCAAGGATTTCAGCCGGTATAACCAGAACTTTACTTCGTATTGGGGCAATGGAGGCAGGACTTCCGCCCGAGATCAATGATTACATCTCCGGAAAAAGCACTCAGATCATCCATAAGTCAAGAACCATCGATGCCATCAATCTGGAGCATGAACGTCTCATAAAGGAGTACTGTGATGTAATTTCAGATTATAAGTCGAGAAAATACAGCAGTATGGTCATGAGTACAAAATATTTCATTGAGAAAGAATACGACAAGCCCATAACACTTAATGACATAGCTTACGAACTATCCTGCAGCAGCAGTCACCTTGCGCACCTTTTCAAAAAAGAAACCGGAACTACACCTATGACATACTTAAACCAGGTACGTATGAAAATCGCGGCCAAGGCTCTTTCTGAAACGCACGATTCCGTAGCGGATATCGCGGCATCTGTAGGCATTCTCGACCCAAACTATTTTGTCAAATGTTTCAAAAGGCAGTATTCCATAACACCGACCGAATTCCGAAAAAGATTCCTGTGATTATATAGAGAAATCCCCGGAAAGTGAGTACAAGCACTTCCCGGGGAAATAGAGTAAAAAGGTAAATTATCTAATCTGCTAACTTATAAATCAATCAAGTAGTCCCTGCATATACTTATCCATATCATCAGCAATCTGCTTTGATACATTAACAGCAGCAACTACTGTCTTGGCACCGGTAACAACATCTCCTGATGCAAAAACACCCGGCATGGTTGTCTCACCGTTTTCGTCTGTCTGAAGTGTTCCTTTATCATTAAGCTTCAACTCTGTATCTCTTGAAACAAGACGATCCTTAGGAACCTGTGAAATGGAGATAATCACAAAATCGCATGGAACTTCTTCAGCCTGCTCGCTGTGAACAGTATTGCTGCCATCCTCTTCTATAGTTACAGGTGCGATCATGATGGACTCATCCTTGATCTCAACCGCGGTCTTGCAATACTCGAAATGAACGCCTTCAAGCTTTGCGTACTCAACTTCCTTGACAGAAGCTGCAGGCACGTCACCCTTACAATATACTGTGACTTCCTTGGCTCCCATACGGATGGCAGTTCTGGCAACATCCATAGCGGCATTACCGGCACCGATTACACAAACCTTATCTCCTATATCGTAAACATCAGGGTTTCTGAGATAGTTGATAGCGTATGCAACATTACCAAATGTCTCACCAGGAATATGAAGTCTTCTCGGACGCCATGCACCTGTTCCGATGAATACAGACTTATATCCATCATCGAAAAGATCCTTTATGCTTGTAGATCCACCGATGCTGAAGTTAGGGCGGAACAGAATTCCAAGGTCCTTGAGCTTCTCTGCGTATCGATCAAGAACTGTTCTAGGAAGACGGAAGGCAGGGATACCATAACGCATGATACCTCCGAGCTTCTCTCTGCCCTCAAAGATAGTGATCTTATATCCACGCTGTGCGAGAAGAACTGCAATAGTGATACCTGCAGGACCACCACCAATAACTGCTACCTTCTTGCCATTATATGGCTTTTTAGTAAGCTTGATACGCTCAAAACAGGAATCAGAGATGTAATTTTCAATGGCCGAAATATGTACAGGAGCACCTTTGATACCACGTACACAATGTCCCTCACACTGTTTCTCGTGATCACATACCAACGAACAAACAATAGAAAGCGGATTGTTGTTGAACAGCATAACTGCTGCCTCCATCATCTGCTCTTCCTTAAGTAACCTGATCATCTCCGGAATGTTAGTGTTAATAGGACAACCTGTACGACAACGTGGGTTCTTACACTGAAGACAACGATTAGCCTCATCCAAAACATGTACTGCCATAAAAAATCCTCCCCTAACTCTTATGTTAGACATTTTTTTATTCTTTAAATACTGTAATCTCTTACATTCACATAGTCAATGAAAGTTAATTTATTGACATATTTTTCCTCCTTTAATACAAGGATACATACAAAATGAGAAGAATAGTCACTTAATCATTCTATCGAAAGAACATATGCGCGGCCATCCTTCTCATTATCTAAATTTGGCTATATTTACTTGTCTATTGTGCCACTACCGGTAATGCAATATATATCTTCAGTACTATCACCTGAATTTGT
Source organism: Oribacterium sp. UBA4274 (assembly GCA_002396005.1). Lineage (GTDB taxonomy): Bacteria > Bacillota > Clostridia > Lachnospirales > Lachnospiraceae > Oribacterium. Next base: position 17,814 of record DGVW01000099.1, on the reverse strand, counting down.
AAAATGGAGTTTATTACCAAAATGAAACAACTGCTTTATCTTGTTAATTACGTTCTTTTCCAATCTTTCACCCGGAACAACAAGCGGAATCCCAGGCGGATAGCAATATATATATTCTCCTGATATATATCCTGCTACGGCATCAAGTTCTATACATGAACCTACTGTTTCTACAGCCTTCTGCAATGTAGTTGTCTGTATAATTTTATCTGATAAAATCTTTTCATAAGGCACTCCGGATTTTCCCCGACTGGCAATATCATCACCGGCATTACATCCATACAACACATCCCTGCTGTCTAAACACTGTCTATGTTGCAATTTATCAGTTGCATCGGAAGGTGTATGCTTAATTGTCGGAACAATATCGACTGCATCCGGGGAATAAGTTTTATCATCTATCTCTCTGTCGATTTCCAGAAGTACCTCTCCGAGCCTTATAATCTGTTCCGGATCATCACCCGGTCCTGTCATGGCGAGAACATTTTGTGACAGACTCATCTCCGTCTCAAAGTGGAATCTGTTTCTCAGAAGTTCCATGAGACTTTCTCCGGTAAATGGTGTGTAGCGGCAATTGATCAGGATCTTGCTCTTATCAAAATCATAATAGGGACTTGTTTTTTTACTCTCAAATTGTTTATTGAGTGTACCTTTGAGACCATGATCAAAAATATTATCGTAACCGGAATCATATTTTCCCAAAGCAGCTTGACTTTTTCCGTGATTTAGAACTCTTAGATGCTTCAACTCCTTAACCCTCTCATCGAAGTCGAAAAGCATCTGTGACCAGCGTCCGAATACCTCTTCACCGTGTTTCAGAACAAGCTCCGTACATGCATCAAGTGACATCATCAGAGGATAGGAAGGAGATGAGGTTTCATATATATCTATAAATCTGTTTATATCCTGCTCTTTTACATAAGCACTTTTCATATGTAGAAATGCACTTTGGGTAAGTCCGACAAGTGTTTTGTGTGCTGACTGAACCACAAGATCCGCACCTCTATGTATGGCACTGTCCGGAAAACCGGCACTCTCCACAAGTCCAAAATGAGCACCATGGGCCTCATCCACAAAAAGCGGAACGTTATATTTATGGCATACCTCTGCTATGGATGCTACATCAGATACAACGCCTTCATACGTAGGGCTTGTAATGACTACTCCCCGGCTGCCGGGATAGGTTTCGAGAAGCCTCTCTATATCCCTCGCATCCACACTTCCGAGTATTCCGTAATCCTCATCATACATAGGATATACCCAATGGGGCAGGATATTTCTCAGTTCTAATGCATGAAAAACTGACCGATGACAATTTCTTGCCACGATCAGTTCCCCGTTCAAAGGGCATATAGCACTGACACCTGCGAGATTTCCGCAGGTGCTTCCATTAACCAGATACCAGGTTCTGTCTGCACCGAACACATGAGCTGCCCTTTCCATGGCATCCCTGAGGATACCCTCCGGATGGTGCAGATCGTCTGTGCCGTCTACTTCAGTATAATCATACCCGGTAGATACTCCCGGCAATGACATTTGCCTCTTGTGCCCCGGCATATGCAGTGGGTATATGCCCTTTTCATTATATAGTTTTAATGTCTCAAACAAGTTATGCTTCTGTGTCATCTTCCTGTTCCTGCGCCATTTCAGCCTCGGCAACCTTCATCATGATAGCGCATTCCATACGCTTACGGAACAGTTTGCATCCATACTCATAAACACCCTTGATATCGCCTGTAGAATGTAATGAGTTTGCTGAACAGCCGCCTGCACAGTACATCCTTGCCCAGCACTTCATACATTCAGGACGAGAATATACATTGCACTCCTTAAATTCACTTACGAGATCCTGACGATTAACGCCGTCAAAGACATTACCAAGTCTGTACTCAGGATCGTTAACAAACTGATGGCAAGGATATAAATCTCCCCAGGCAGTAACTGCCATATACTCTGTTCCTGAACCACAGCCTGAAACTCTCTTATAAACACATGGACCATGCTCAAGGTCGATCATGTAGTGATAGAAGGTTATAGGCTTGCCTTCCTTCTCACGGCGGATCATATCCTTGGCAAGAATCTCATACTGCTCATAGAGCTTTGGGAGATCTTCTTCTGTAAGTGCACTTGGACTCTCCGGATCTGTGACAACAGGCTCCATGGAAAGCTCTGTGAATCCGAGATCATCCGCCATATGGAAGATATCATTGGTGAAGTCAGTATTGAAGTGAGAGAATGTTCCTCTCATGTAGTATGCCTTATCACCTCTTGCCTTAACAAACTTCTGGAAGTTAGGAACGATGCGGTCATATGATCCCTGACCTGCCTTGTTCACACGGAATCTGTCATTGACTTCCTTACGACCGTCAAGTGAAAGAACAACATTGTAGCACTCCTTGTTCGCCCACTCGATAACCTCGTCGGTAACATTGACACCATTCGTTGTAAGTGTGAAACGGAAGTTCTTGTTGTGCTGCTTCTCTATAGATCTTGCATACTCTACTGTCTTTTTACATACATCAAAATTTACAAGAGGCTCACCACCGAAGAAATCTACCTCGAGATTCTTACGGTTGCCGGAATTTTCAACAAGGAAATCAATGGCCCTCTTGGCTGTTTCAAATGTCATGAGACCTTCGCTGCCCTTGAACTTGCCCTGTGATGCAAAGCAATAGCTGCAATTCAGATTACATGTATGCGCAACGAGAAGGCAAAGTGCCTTTACAACCGTTGTCTGCTTTTTCAAATAACCGGCAGCCTTTTGATATATATCTTCAGTAAAAAGCTTACCTTGATCTTTTAACTCCCGGATATCTGAAAAAGTATCATCGATATCCTGCTGTGATACTTCACTGTGCATCTCAGAAAGGATCTTGCGTGCATCTTCCTCTGATTTTCCTTCGTCAAGAAGCTTTATTGCATCATATGCCAGATCATCCGGAACATGAACACTTGCACTATATACATCGAGCACAATGTTGTAACCGTTTAATTTATACTGATGAATCATTTATCTCTATCTCCTGTCTAAACAATCCCTACATCATAAGGGACGAAACGATATGTACATTATAAATCTACACTCTTATAACTAAAACTCTATGTTCTGACTGAATCAGGATTGTCCTTCAGCCCTGACCCGGAACTAAATGCCGGATTGAGCATGATACCCCTGACTAAAAAATCAAAGCAAAACAAAGCCGGGGCTCGACGCCCCGGCCAACAAACCTCGTATTAAGCGTTCTTGTTCTCGCACTGCTGGTTTGCAATACCACAGCTTGTCTTGCAAGCTGACT
>DGVW01000099.1:0-14429 GCA_002396005.1 Oribacterium sp. UBA4274 | reverse complement strand
TCTGATCTCTTCATGTCTCTGGTATTTAATGTCATGATATGCTTCATTCCAACACCTCTTTCTTTTTAAAGTACCTACTTATAGTACGTATAAGGAAATATTACTAGTCCTGACATATGTTTGTCAAGAAATTTACATCTCCGGATTGTACTATACTTGAAAATACTTGATTGTTTCATCTGATTATGTAGATAACAGTTGTCAATCAGCTTTTTAAAAAATATTTATCAAAAATTAGTATAAATCGGCTCAACACCCTTGATAGCCTTGGATGCGATCGGTGCCTTGGCTGAAAGAAGGGCAACTGCTCTTCCATGTGAGTGGCTCTTACAGCTTTCCATAATCTTAGGGAATACTTCATCCATAGAACCGATGTGATCAATAACAACAACGTAATCAAGGTGACCCTTCCTGATCATGTCTCTGAAATAGCCCTTGATGATGTTCTTGTCCTCTCCCATAGCCTTGACAAGAGCTTCCTGAAGCTCCTTTGTTACCTCGTCATCGCGAAGATCCTGGAATGTAACATCCTCATCTGCTCTTGCAGTTTCACCTTCCATACCCATCTCCGCGCCCTTGATTCTGGTACGGAGATCAGCGATTGTAGGACGTGCAATGATGAAATTATCCTCACCGGGATTTACTACGAGACCGAAAATCCTGCTGTCTCCTATAGCAATATCGGTGATCTCTTCAAAGTTATGTGTAACAGTTTTTATGTTCCTGCCTTCCTTGTTCCAAGTCTTAAGCTTCTGCTTGCTGGTAAAAAGCATGTAGAATGGATGACCATCCTGCATAGCTGTCACTCCGTAAAGAAGCTTTCTGTCATCAGACTCCTCATCTGTGATCATAACAGGCATCATGAACTGTGCGTTATTTATAAGCTCTTCTGTGATCTGCTGCTCAGCGGTTTTGTCCTGACCGTTTGACTCTTTAAGCTTTGTGATTGCTTCAATGAGTCTAGCATTGGCCTTCTCTCTGTAATCTGCCATATATAAACCTCCTGGTTGATACGGATACAATCCTTCCCTGGTGTTCATATCCGTCATTTTCTTTTAACATACCGAAGTAGTTTATCATAATTTGAAGTCACTGTCGACAAGGGATTGTCTGAATTAAATCCGATATGTTTTTAAGCTTTACTATGCCTCATGTACCGCTGCTGCAAGTTCTCTTACAAAGGCGCCAACCTTTTCCGGTGCATTTTTTCCATATTCTGCAACGATTTTAACAATGGCAGATCCTACGATAGCACCGTCACTTAGTCTGGCCATGGCTCCGGCCTGGGCTACATCGGATATTCCGAAGCCCACAGCGCATGGGATGTCCGTAGACTCTTTTACAAGCTTAACCATGGAACCGATATCTGTTGTGATGGCGGATCTCGCTCCGGTGACTCCAAGTGAGGAAACAACATAGATATATCCCTTTGCTTCTTTAGCAATCATCCTGATACGGTCTTTGGATGTCGGCGCAATCATGGATATAAGTTCAACTCCGTACTTATCGCAGATTTCATCAAATTCCTGTCTTTCTTCAAAAGGAACATCCGGGAGAATGAGTCCACTCACACCTGCGAGAGAAGCTTCTTTTACGAATTTTTCGATGCCGTAGGAGAAGACAACATTGGCATAAGTCATATAAATTAATGGAACGTCTACTTCCGCTCTCAGTTCTTTTGTAAATGCAAATACCTTATCTGTTGTAACTCCTGCTGAAAGTGCACGGTTGTCCGCCTCCATGATGACCGGTCCCTCTGCCGTCGGGTCAGAGAACGGTATGCCAAGTTCTATTATATCAGCACCATTTTTCACCATTTCTATAACACATGCTCTGGTGGTTTCAAGATCCGGATCTCCGCATGTAATAAAAGGTATAAATGCCTTGTGGTCTTTAAATGCTTCAGTTATCTTGCTCATTCCTGTATATCCTCCCCTCTGTAACGTGCTATGGCTGCACAATCCTTGTCACCACGACCGGAAACTGTGACAACGATAATCTTGTCCTTCTCAAGAGTCGGCGCAAGCTTCATGGCATATGCAAGTGCATGTGATGACTCAATAGCCGGGATGATGCCCTCCTTTTTAGAGAGATACTCAAATGCATCTACCGCCTCGTCGTCAGTGACAGCAACGTACTGTGCACGCCCGATATCGTGAAGATATGCATGCTCCGGTCCGATACCAGGATAATCAAGTCCTGCAGATATAGAGTAAACAGGTGCGATCTGACCGTACTCATTCTGGCAGAAATAGGACTTCATGCCATGGAAGATACCGAGGCTTCCTGTATTGATGGTAGCTGCTGTTTCGAAGGTGTCAATGCCTCTGCCCGCTGCCTCACAACCGATGAGCTTTACATCCTTATCCTCTATAAAATGATAGAATGAGCCGATAGCATTGGAACCGCCTCCTACACAGGCGATAACCGCATCCGGAAGTCTGCCTTCCTTTTCCATCATCTGTTCCTTGATCTCTCTTGAAATAACTGCCTGGAAATCACGAACGATAGTTGGGAACGGATGCGGTCCCATGACAGAACCGAGACAATAATGTGTGTCGCTGATTCTGGATGTCCACTCTCTCATGGCCTGAGAAACCGCGTCTTTAAGAGTTGCAGTTCCTGTTGTTACGGGAACAACCTCTGAACCGAGAAGACGCATCTTGTAAACATTAAGTGCCTGTCTCTCCATATCTTCCTTGCCCATGAAAACCACACACTCCATACCGAGAAGCGCGGCAACAGTGGCTGTAGCGACACCATGCTGTCCGGCTCCTGTTTCAGCGATGAGTCTGGTCTTGCCCATCTTCTTGGCAAGCAGTGCCTGTCCGAGACAATTGTTTATCTTGTGAGCACCTGTGTGATTGAGATCCTCTCTCTTCAGATAGATTCTGGCACCACCGAGGTCCTCAGTCATACGCTGTGCGTAGTATAGTCTTGATGGTCTGTTTGCATACTCATTGTATAGCTCGATGAGTTCCCTGTTGAACTCAGGATCGTCCTTATACTTGTTGTAAGCTTCTTCAAGCTCGATAACCGCATTCATCAGTGTTTCAGGTATGTACTGACCGCCATGAACGCCAAATCTTCCTTTTGAATCTGCCATGTTTATCTCCTTACTGCATTTATAAATGCTTTAATCTTTTCTCTATCTTTGAACCCCTCTGTCTCGACCTTTGAGCTGATATCTACGGCATAAGGGTGTAACTTCTCTATAGCTTCTCTCACATTATTCTCATCAAGTCCACCCGCAAGAAAATACGGTTTCGGAAAATCTCTCAATAGTTCCTGCGCCATATCCCAGTCAAAAGTTTCACCGGACCCAAGCCCCTGATCGAAGAGAATGTAATCTGCCGTGGATTTCTCCGCCTGCCTGATATCTTCCTCCCCTCTCACCAGAAAGGCTTTTATGATTTTCGGCGAATGTCTCCTGGTCGGAGACTTCATTACCGGATTGAAACTTGAAAATGAGCGGTCATTCTCAGAATTCAGAGTGACCATTCTTCTCAATTCCTTGATATATTCCCCGGACTCATGTCCGTGGAGCTGTGCTATGGAAATGACTCCTTTTCCAAGCAGTCTCGCCACCTTTTCAAGGTCTGCATCAACAAATACCCCAACAGAAATGATATCACGGGAGAGCATATTTCTGAATCTTTCAGCCTGTTCCTCCGTTACGTTTCGCTTGCTTTTTTCATAAAAAACAAATCCCACGTACTCTGGTTTCAGTTCATTGACTATTCTGATATCTTCTTCTCGTCTGAGACCACAGATCTTGATTTTGGCAGGTGATCGATTATCTGCTTTTGTCGCTGCTTCCATAAACATCCTTCCCCTTACTCATCAGGCTTTACTATCATTTCACGATTATGTTCAGCAGCACATCATTCATTACTGCTCTTTATATATTCATCAAGCTTTCTGATCGCTGAACCATCATCAATGAGCTTTGCAGCCATTCCAATGCCTCCCTCAAGTGTATCCGCTTTTCCGCCGAGATAGATAGCTGCTCCTGCATTCAGAAGAACAGCGGCTCTCTTTGTACCCTGGATCTCACCATTCAGTATGCCTCTGGTAATCTCAGCATTTTCCTCAGGTGTACCACCTACGAGTTCATCTTTAGTGCCTCGAACAAGTCCGAAATCCTCAGGCTTTATGACTGTTGTCCTATAGTAGCCATCCTTAAGTTCACATATGGTAGTTGGAGCTGATGCTGAAATCTCATCCATCTTGTCCTGTCCGTAAACAACAAATGCTCTTCTTACGCCAAGCTTATCGAGAACCTTGGCAACCGGCTCTACCAGATACTCATCATAAACACCAAGGAGGAACATATCAGGATTAGCAGGATTTGTAAGAGGACCGAGAATATTGAAAACTGTTCTGAAGCCGAGCTCCTTACGAATAGGACCCACATACTTCATCGCTGCATGGTACTTCTGAGCAAAAAGGAAACATAATCCTACCTCCTTTAGCAGCTGCTGTGCCTTCTCTACATCCTGATTAATGTTCACACCGAGAGCCTCCTGACAGTCAGCAGTACCTGAAAGTGATGAAGCGGCACGGTTTCCATGCTTGGCAACTTTTATACCGGCAGCAGCGATCACCATAGCTGCAGTGGTAGAGATATTGAAGCTGTGAGCACCATCTCCGCCGGTTCCTACGATCTCCAGAACCTCCATCCCCGGATGAGGAACCTGTGTAGCCTGTTCTCTCATGGCTGCCGCACAGCCTGAAATTTCATCTATAGTTTCTGCCTTGGTTGACTTGGTTGAGAGAGCCGCCAGAAATGCTGCATTCTGAGTCGGTGTGGTCTGGCCTGTCATGATTTCCGTCATAACTTCGTAGGCCTCATCGTAAGTTAAATCACCTTTTAATGTTGCAATCTTATCAATAGCTTTCTTGATCATCTTGATCTCCTTCCGGGTATTACCCAATCTAAAAATCTGATCTCACGCTGCGCCTTTATCGCTTAATTTGCAATATATACAAAAAGTCCCTGACATAGCAAATAAACTATGTCAGGGACGATATAATCGCGGTGCCACCCTGTTTCACGATATGACTCGTGCGCTTTGCGAGATACCTGCATATCTCCGACAACTAACGTATGTCTCACGTCACAGGATACTCAGCCGTACAGTTGCCACTCAAATCTCTAAAACAACTATCCGCTTTTCATTGTGCCCTTGGCGGTCCATTTGCCATGCTGTTTTCTATCGGGCTCACACCCTCCCCGACTCTCTGTGAGAGCATACATAGTTTTATCTCCGCTTCAACGGTTTAAATTATTAACTTGCAGATAACGATAATGCTTATCAATTAAATTGTCAATAAAATCTGAAATAAGTAATAATAATGATATTTCATGACTGTGATAACTCATTTGCCATATTGATCAGTAAGTGTCAAAGTTTTTGCCACTCACTGATCAGCGCTAACACACATTCCTGTGAATGTGCTGCTCAAAAATCTCTTACATGGCTCTTGCCTCAACCGAAACTTCCTCCCCGTACCTAAGCTCATCAAGCATAGCTTTCTTGTCCTGAGCTCTCATGAGGGTTTCTCCGATGAGTACTCCATTGACCCTGCCCTTTTCAAGTGCGGTTATATCTTCATGTGTCTGTATACCGCTCTCTGCTATAAACAGGATATCATCAGGAACCAGCTCTCTCAGCCTGATACTGTTTTGAATGTCTACAGTAAAATCCTTCAGGTTTCTGTTATTGACACCTATAATTCTGGCTCCGGCTCTGACAGCCTTCTGTACCTCCTCAGGATCATGTGCTTCAACGATGGCGGACAAACCTAAACTATCCGCAATACCTATATATTCTCTCAAGGTATCCTCCTCCAAAAGAGCACATATAAGCAATATGATCTTCGCTCCCAAAACCTTAGCCTCATAAATCATATAAGGATCAATGGTAAAATCCTTTCTCAGGCACGGAATCCTGACACTTTCCGCAATCTGTCTCAAATACTCATTGTTCCCCTTGAACCACTTAGGTTCAGTAAGTACAGAAATAGCAGCCGCTCCGGCATTCTCGTACTCATATGCAATCTTCAGATACGGAAACTCCAAAGCTATCAGCCCTTTGGATGGAGACGCCTTTTTACATTCGCATATAAAGCTTATTCCGGGCTGTTTCAATGCCTCCTCAAAAGAAAAACCTGTACTGTTGTCCATAGCCTCTGCTCTTTCTTTCATTTCCTGCAGAGACATAATCTTTTTTGCCTTCTCCACTCGTTTTCTGGTGTGCGCGGCAATATCTTCCAGAATATTAGTCATTTGTGTACTCCCCTACTGATCAGTGAATGACTTCCGGCGAAAACATCTGCAAAATGCCACGGTCAAATGTCTCGCTCAAAATTGTCATGGCTATAACTTTACATAATTTTATAAGAGCATCGTATCACAGTAAGTTATGCTTGTAATCTATCAAAAATGACTAGCAGATATAACATAATGATGGTATCGATACATGGTTTATGATGTGCAATATGTTTAAAACACAGCCCTTAAGCGCTGCAGAGATTTAGCACAGGAGGTATCGAAGCGAGTCATTTTGAATGCTGCATGCTATAATGGAAAAATCAGAAGATATATCATATGTGGAGGTTGCAGATATGCTTAATTTTGAAACATTTACAGGAAAACTCACTGAAATCTGTATGCAGATCGGAGGAAAGCTTATTCTGGCGATCCTGATCTTTGTCATAGGCCGTATCGTCATCGGCTATATCATGAAGGGTGTCGGCAGGCTGCATGCACTGTACTCAGCAGACAAAACTGTATCAACCTTTATATTGAGCAGTATAAAGATAATCCTCAACATAGTACTCGTCCTCAGTATCGTGAGTGTTTTGGGCGTTCCTATGGCCTCCGTCATCACTGTTCTTGCCTCAGCAGGCATGGCCATCGGTCTATCGATGCAGGGAGCTCTCAGCAACATCGCCGGCGGCATCGTACTGCTGGTATTCAGACCTTACAATGTGGGAGATTACATCATCACAAGTGGTGTGGAAGGTGCGGTCAGGAGCATTAGCATCATGTACACAACCCTCATCACAGTAGACAACAAAAAGGTGGTCATCCCTAACGGCGAGCTCATGAACAAGAGCATCACCAACAGCACCTGTGAGCCATACAGACGTGTGGATCTCCAGTTCAGCACCGGCAAGGGTGAAGATATCGTAAAGGTGCAGTCTGCTATTATGGATGTGATCAAATCCAATTCCAAAGTCCTGAACGATACTGAGGCGCATGCGCCTTTTGCATCTATCGACGGCGGTACCAATGAATCCATGATCTTCACTGCGAGAGCCTGGGTGAAAACCGAGGATTACTGGACAGTATACTATGAGCTCATGCAGGGCATCACCACTAAATTCGGAGAAATCGGGATCTCTGCTCCTGCCATGAGATGGATACAGAAATGATAAAAAGCACACATGCCTGTTAAGACATGTGTGCGATACTATTCCGGTTTATGGCTGTATTTATACTGTCACTACCTATAAAACGTAAGGTAGTTTCCTTCATGCTGTTTACTTTCGTACATTGCTTTATCAGCATTCTGATATAAAGTGGCAAACGGTTCCCTGTTATCTTTTGTGCACAGAACTGCACCTACACTTATCCTGAGCCTCCAGTCAGTCATTTCAGGAAAAGATATTTTATCAATATTGGAAAACAGTCTGTCAACCACCAAACGGCCAATTTCTTCATTCTCAACACCTTCTGCAAATGCAACGAACTCATCTCCTCCTAATCTGAAAACAATATCAGTGTCTCTGAAAGATTCCTTCAGACAACATGCCAAAGAGATTATTACACTATCACCCATATCATGACCATAGTTATCATTAACATACTTGAAATGATCTGCATCTAAAAGCAGCAGCATTCCTGTTTTATCTTTTTCAAGGAGTGAATATATCCTGCTCTCACCACCGCTCCTGTTCAAGATATGAGTCAATGCATCTGTCTCTGCAAGATTCTTGAACAGCTCCTGTCTCTTTTTATCCTCATCTATGGATTGGATAGCCCACAAAAGCTTCCTGATGGAACCATCATTCTCGCGCTCCACCACAATAAAATGCATACGATTCCACTCCCCGTTCATATCCAGGTACTCATGGGATATGGTCTTCAGATTACCGATGCGTTCATGTATAGTATTAAAATCCAAAAACTGTATCAGCATACTTCTTGAAGATTCGGCAGCGAGATGTTCAGCCATTTCTTCAATTCTATCATTTGTGAAATCATGACTGCTGTTAAATACATCTTTATATACAATGCTTTCTCTTATAGGTTTGACTTTACCATTTTTGAGGTCTATAAGCTCCATGTTGGTATAAATATCAGAGATTGCCCTAATCTCATTCTCAAGTTCACCGGCCTCTTTATGTTTTTTCAGGTAAATGCTGAATACAGCAAAAAATACAAGAAAAACAGACACCAAAACTACGCTTGAAATCAAATATATATATTTTATTGGTCCCAGTACCTCTTTTTCACTGAGTATCAGAACTGAATACCAGTCATTATTTATCTGTTGGCAAAATATGATCTCACGGTCGTTCTGATAGTCAATTGATGCTACGCCATTTTCTGTGCTGAAAATTGTGGATACAAGCTTTTTTTCATACACGTCACCACTGCTAAGGTATTCTTTTCCTATCTCGTTATGATCGGAATGTGCCACAATCATACCGCTTTTATCAACAAGCATTGCGGCATCAACCTTTTGAGACTGAATCATGTTTTCTTCAAGCTCTTGGATACTATCAAGAAAGATATCCATGGATATAACACTCTCACCATCTTTCAGCAGTTTACAAACGGACATCATCATTTCGTTTGTCTGAAGATTATAGTATGGTTTTACAAAAGCAACATCCCCTGAAGCTTCTTTAGCAGCTATATACCACGGTCTTTCTGTCGGTACATAATCCTCCGGCTCTACCCAGCCTGATCCATCCAGATATTCACCTCTGCAAAAGCCGTAAATTCCTGTATAGTTGCTGTCTATGATTCTTGAAAATACATCAGTTTCTTCAATAAGATAATCCTTTATCTCCTCGTTGGTGAGGCCATCATCCATCATAGCCTCTATCTTTTTAGCAGTGAAATTCACAGCATCTCTAGGTGTGTTTAAATAGTAGGCAACTTCATAGGACATCTGTATAGCACTGTTATTCCACATGCTTATCAGATTATCTTTTGAAACCATATAAAGTGTATATAGGATGCACAAGATAATCACAACAATCAGTGAAATACCTACAGCCAGAGTAACAAGTGGGTTCCTTTCTTTCTTTTTTTGTGTATCCATATTTTATCCTCACAGAGTCAACAGATTCCAAGTGATTCAATTCTAACCTTATTTTTATCGGCGGGAACTCAAAATTATATAATTATTACAATAAATGAGTAAAAAAAGAGATGTGACAGTCCAATGCATCTTACATCGAATCCCCGGATAGTCAAATCCAGAACTCGATAATGATACAAAAACCATCACATCCCTTTTAACATATATTATTTATGAAAAAGAAAATCAGCCAATTAAAGAAACGAATATGGAAATCACCGGACTCCACAATATAATTACTTGTCGATTACATTGACCTGCTCAACACCTGTAACTTCCTTGAACTTTGACTCATCAAGCTGACTTGGATCCTGACCGATGTAAGCAAGGATACCACCATCGATGTAAACAACCTGACCGTTGATGAAATCAGAAGCTGGAGCAGCAAGGAAAACAGCAAGACCCTGAAGATCCTCTGTCTCGCCCCATCTCTGTGCAGGTGTCTTGGAACGGATGAAACGATCAAATGGTGCCATAGAACCATCCGGCTGCTTCTCACGAAGTGCGGCTGTCTGTGGAGTAGCGATATATCCAGGTCCGATAGCATTGCACTGGATGTTGTACTGACCATACTCTGAGCAAATGTTCTTTGTGAGCATCTTGAGACCACCCTTAGCTGCAGCGTATGCAGAAACAGTCTCACGTCCAAGCTCTGACATCATAGAACATGCATTGATGATCTTACCTGAATTCTTCTTAATCATGCCAGGAAGAACTGCCTTTGAGCAAATGAAAGGACCTGTAAGATCAACGTTGATAACCTGATCCCACTGCTGCTTTGTCATCTCTACCATTGGGATTCTCTTGATGATACCTGCATTGTTTACAAGGATATCTACACCACCAAACTTCTCCTCAACGTCCTTAACAAAAGCATTAACCTGATCCTCGTTTGTAACGTCAACAACAGCACCGTATGCATCGATTCCGGCCTTCTTGTACTCTTCCATACCTCTGTCAACGAGTTCCTGGTTGATATCGTTGAACACAATCTTTTTGGCACCTGCCTCAGCAAATGCCTTTGCATATGCAAGTCCAAGTCCGTAAGAAGCTCCTGTTACCCATGCAACCTTGCCATCAAGTCTGAATTTATCCAATATTCCTGCCATGATACTTTCTCCTTTTTGTATGTATAATCATGTACTAATATGATAGTTTATTAACATACTCTATTCAAGTGCTTCACGGCAAAAATGTAAGCGATTTCAAAAGTTTGTGAAAAGTGTTGTAAACCGGTAAACTTGTTTTGTTAATTTTTAATTACGCAGCAATCTCCTGCTTCTTTGAATTCTTACTCTTAACTATATCAACTCCCATAAGCAAAGCGATGATTGCAATTCCTGCCACATCAGTTACAGTTCCCGGATAAAGCATCATAAGACCTGCCACTGCAAATACAACTCTTATAAACAAATTGATAGGTTTTACAGTGTAACCCTCAAGAGCTGCTGAAATTGCGAACATACCGATGAAGCTTGTGATTACTATCATGACGATGCCCAGTGTATCCGTATCTATAAGAAGCATTGCCGGGTTAAGTGAGAAAATATACGGTACCAGGAATGCTCCGATAGCAAGTCTTGTAGCATTGATTGCAGTCTGCATCGGATCTGCCTTGGCGATAGCCGAACCAGCATATGCTGCAAGGGCTACAGGTGGTGTAATATCAGCTACTATACCGAAGTAGAATACAAACATATTGGCACTGAGTGCGTTAAGTCCCATACCTGTTGTAAGGATAGGCGCACAGGTTGTTGCCATGATGATGTATGTAGCAGTTGTAGGTACACCCATACCGAGGATAATACAGCAAATCATGGTAAGGAAAAGAGCAACAAGCAGATTGCCATGTGAGATACCAACGATTGCTGTGATAAATACCTGACCAAGGCCTGTCATGGTAACTACACCTGCAATGATACCTGCGATACCACATGCAGCAGCAATTGAAAGTGTGTTCTTGGCACCTGTCACAAGGGCATCGAACATATCCTGCGGCTTCATGCGGTGTTCCTTATCAAACATACTAACAACAACGCAGAGGATAGTTGCAATGATAGCAGCACGGCTCATTGTGTAACCTGCGCAGATGAGGTATATAAGTGCCGCAATAGGTATGAGAAGATATAGTCTTGGAAGCAGATTCTTCCACTTTGGAAGCTCCTCCTTAGGTATACCCTTGAGTCCCAGTCTCTTGGCACGAAGATGTACCATGAGGAATATACCGCTGAAGTAAAGAATAGCAGGAAGGATAGCCCTCACTACTATGCTGGAATATGGAACACCAATCATCTCAGCCATAAGGAAAGCCGCAGCTCCCATGATAGGAGGCATAATCTGTCCGCCTGTTGAGGAAGCAGCCTCGACAGCTCCCGCAAAGCTTCCCGGGAATCCGGTGTTTTTCATCATAGGAATAGTTACTGAACCTGTTGTTACCGTATTACCAACTGATGAACCTGAAACCATACCGCAGAGTGCACTTGAGATTACGGAAACCTTGGCAGGTCCGCCTGTTGCAGAACCGGCCAGAGCATTGGCACATTGGATAAAGAACTCTGATATGCCAGTTGCTTCAAGAAAAGCTCCAAATATGATAAACAGAACGATATATGTACTGCAAACACCGATAGGAGTTCCGATAACTCCGGTTGTTGTATAGAACAGATTATAGATGATCTTGCGTAATGATGCTCCTGTTGTAAATGCATATACCACAAAAAGTGCCGCAACAACCACAATTGGAATACCTGTAACCCTTCGACAACACTCTGCAAGAACCAGTATACCTATAACGCCCAGGATGATCTCTGTCTGATTGATACGGGTTGCATGATTAATGATTACTCTGTTGTTTATAACAAAGTAAAAAAAGCTGCCGGATCCGGCAAGAGCCAATATAATGTCATAAAACGGTATACTGTTCTCTTTCTGTGCTTTTACATGATTCTTTCCTGATGGAAAGAGTATAAAAATGAACACTATCACTATTCCAACGAAAAGAGGACGCCTTATACGTTCATCCCACACTGTAAAAAGATTCATGTAAATCATAAACAGTGAAAATGCAGCCAAAAGCACCTTGATAACCGTATCAGGCATTCCCTTCCAAGGTCTTACATTAGACTCTCGATCATACTTTTTCATGATCTCGTCCACAGCCGCCTGACTGTCAATCGGATGTTCGTTCTGTGACTTAGACATAGTCTCCGTATGCATCACAGCCTGTGTTGTTTTTTTTGTTGTGTCTTCCAAACTCATGTCCTCCATTCCATCGGTTATCAAACGACTATCAAAGCCATAAATGTTTCAAATCCTACAGCCAGTGGCTTTCCATATCAAAACGACACTATGAAAGATCCCCCAAACGGTTTCCACTTCTCATATGAAAATCTGACTGAAGCATTTCTTCCGCATAAATCTCTCAAGCTGATACCATCTCCGTCATTGATAGTCAAAGTATGATCAGAAACAGTACCCACAAAATAAATGAGATTATCCATCCTTTTGTCAAATCCTGTCACTATCATACTTCCGTCTGATCCATACTCCAGCTTCTCACCCTCCTGAAGCTCCGTTTCTACGCCGGCGCCAAAACCATAATAGACCGTTTTGACCACGTAGATACCGTCAGACCTTATCTCATAATAGTCTGTCAGAGGACTCTTGTTGACTGAATGTATAAATCCAACTGAAAAAACATCCCCTGCTCTCACGGGATAACGCCCGTATAGTGAGCCATCCTGAGTGTTTCTCAAAGTGAGATATCCTATACCCACACATTGCAGATAGATAACAACGGTAGCGGCAACCGTCACAAACACGATCACCGCTACTATTATGTTAGTTTTTATAGATTGAAACTTCATTACTGAACTGTAATGCCCTGCTCCTCATAGTACTTCTTGGCACCTGGGTGGAAAGGAATTGTAATTCCCTTTGTAGCATCATCAATATTGAGGAGTTCGAACTTGGCATGTCCCTGTGCAAGAGCATCCTTGTTATCGAACATAGTCTTGAGCATCTCATAGACTACATCCTCTGAAAGATTTGTTGAAGCGATAAGAGTTGCTCTTACAGAAACTGTCTTGGCATCGGCATCAACGCCTGTGTATGTACCGCCAGGGATAGTAGTTGCTGTATAGAAGCTGTACTTGTCCTGTAATGCCTTGATATGCTCGTCATCAAGCTCTACAAGATGAACTGCCTTTGTTGTTGAGAGGTCTACAACTGCTGTTGTAGGAGCACCTGCTACGATAAATGCTGCATCGATCTTCTCATCTTTAAGAGAATCTGCTGAATCACCGAATGAAGCATTAACGACCTTGATATCATCAAATGTAAGTCCGTATGCATCAAGAATCTGACGTGCGTTGAACTCTACACCTGAACCCGCATCACCAACTGATACTGTCTTGCCCTTGAGATCTGCAACTGTCTTGACATCATCGCTGCAGGTGATGATCTGTACTGTCTCATCATAGAGGCCGCAAACCGGTGCAAACTTCTCATAGGCTCCCTCGTCTGCAAAAAGATCTGTTCCCTCATGTGCATATGACATAACATCATTCTGAACTATAGCCATGTCAGCATCACCATCGTCAATAAGCTGAATGTTGGCCTTGGAAGCGCCTGTTGAAGTAACTGTAAGATGTGAGTTCTGCATAAGCGGATTGAGCACTGTAGCCATAACACCACCAACAGCATAGTATGTTCCTGTGGTTCCGCCTGTACCTAGTACAACTTCCTCTCCGGACGTTGCGCCTGAACCAGCTGCTGCAGCGGCTGCTGCACTTGTCTCAGTTGTGCCTGCAGCTGAAGTTCCAGTACTGCTTCCACCACATGCTGTCAAAGCGCTCATGGCGATCACACCTGTCATTACTAATGATAATAACTTCTTCATAAGATCTCCCTCCCTGAAGCCAACATGTATTATTTGTTATGAAATCAAAATTTTCCATAACCTGTACTTCAGTTATATAACTAAAATAATAAGACTCGGAATTCATTTTGTCAACTCATTATTATATACATGTATTATGCATATAA
>DGVW01000068.1:11375-11790 GCA_002396005.1 Oribacterium sp. UBA4274 | reverse complement strand
CATGCCATGACAGGTACAAGCTTCTCTGTGACGTTGCCTATACGCTGCATACCCCCGAAAAGAACAAGTATGGTAAGCATGGCTCCTGCGATACCTATGATCATATAGATACGCTGGAGATCGCTGCCTGATATATCCGGATCAAAAGAGCTGACCACCGCACCTATAGATGTGGCTATGGTGTTTATCTGTGTCATATTTCCTGTTCCAAGGGCTGCAAATGCTCCGAAAACAGAGAACAGGACTCCCAGCCACTTCCAGCTTTTACCGAGACCGTTCTGGATATAGTACATCGGGCCTCCGACATAATCGCCCTTTTCATTGATCTCACGATAGTGTACTGCAAGGATGATCTCGGCATACTTGGTACACATACCAAATATGGCAGCTATCCACATCCAGAATATGGCTCCCG
>DGVW01000068.1:0-11317 GCA_002396005.1 Oribacterium sp. UBA4274 | reverse complement strand
CCTCCCAGTGATATAGCACCTGCCACTCCTGCGATATTACCTGTACCTACAGTACCTGCCAGCGCTGTGGTAAGTGCCTGTATAGGTGTCAGTGTACCACTTTCATTGGACCGTTTCTCAAAAAGCCTGCCCACGGTACTTTTCATGATATGACCGAATTTGACAAACTGAAGGAAATTGAGTCTTATAGTGAAAAATATACCCGTTCCGACCAAGAGGACAAGCGTAGGCACACCCCATACGAAACCGTTAACTGCATCTGAAATCTGATAGATTAGTTCCACTTTTATACTCCTATGCTTTAAAGTCCTAAACAATATATCATAAAACTCTGTGTAAGCATACTAAATATTTATCGTACGGAGTTTAGCTTTTTTTATAACATTTTCACATAAATAATCTTAATATACCTGTTTAAAACTATGAATTGTACAAATACTTAAATCTAAGTTAACATATCTATACCATTCAATTAAGAAGAAATGTGCACATCTTCTTCAATTATTGAGTCTATATCATGAGTCCATGACTCAGTTAATTAAGGGGAATTACTATGAAACAATTTAAACTTGGCCTCGTGCCTAAACTTATCATCGCCATCATTCTCGGTATACTGATCGGCGAATTCATGCCGGTATGGTTCTGCAAGACCATCGTTACTTTATCATCAATTTTCAGTACTTTCCTGAAGTTCGTTATCCCTCTCATGATCCTTGCCTACGTTACCATGGGTATCGCTGATCTGTCACAGGGTGCCGGAAAGCTTCTGATCATCACTGTTTTACTTGCATATACAAGTACTCTTGTTGCAGGAAGCCTATCCTTTATCGTTTCCAGCACACTGTTCCCTAGCTTCATGTCACCTGATGCTCTTGAAAAGATTCAGGCAACTTCTGATGTAAGCATCGGAACATATTTCAGTATCTCACTTCCTGCTGTAATCGATACTCTTTCAGCAGTTGTACTTGCGTTCATCCTTGGTCTCTGTATGTCAAACCTCCGCGGTAAAACTATAGGCACTTCTCTTTACAACGGTATGAAGGATTTCTCAGCCATCATTGATTCAGTGCTTCACACTGCTATCATCCCGCTTCTTCCTTTGTACATTTGCGGAACATTTATTGACCTTACTTACTCAGGCAAGACATTTACAATCCTTGGTATCCTCTGGAAAGTATTCATCGTTGTTATCGCTATGCACCTTGTATATCTCCTTATCGAGTTCATGATTGCAGGAAGTATCGCACACAAGAATCCTTTCACACTTATGAAAAATCAGATTCCTGGATATACAACAGCTATCGGAACACAGTCTTCTGCAGCAACTATCCCTGTTAATCTTGAGTGTGCTCATGCCGACGGCATTTGCTCACAGATCAGAAACTTCGTGGTTCCACTTTGTGCCAACATCCATATGTGCGGTTCCATGATCACTATCACAGCTTGTGCTACTGCCGTTTGTCTCATGAACGACCTTCCTATCAGCCTTGCTACAGTTATCCCATTTATCATGACTCTCGGTGTTGCCATGGTTGCATCCCCAGGAGCTCCGGGCGGATCTATCATGACTGCTCTTCCATTCCTCTACATGATATTCGGAAAAACTGCAGGTGATCCTAACGGCCCTATCTGTGCACTTATGGTTGCTCTTTATATCACACAGGACTCTTTTGGCACTGCATGTAATGTTTCAGGTGACAATGCTATCGGTGTTGTCGTTGATCAGATTTACAGAAACATTATCATGAAAGGTCAGACAGTTGCTAACGACTGATACGGTGTTCTATAGAAAGGTCTTTAAGTAGTATGAATGTATTCAATATTATAGGACCGGTCATGATCGGACCTTCCAGTTCTCATACAGCAGGTGCATGCCGCATCGGAAAGGTCGTCAACAAAATTGTGGATGACGACAAGCTTACTGAGGTTAAAATCCAGTTGTCAGGATCCTTTGCCCGCACTTACAGAGGACATGGTACTGATCGTGCCATCCTTGCGGGAATCATGGGTTATAACAGCTGGTCGGAAGAGATCAGAAACGCGATGGAAATCGCATCAGAACGTGGTCTTAAATATGAATTTATTGCAGAAGATATCCCGGGTGCACATCCTAACACAGCGAGGATAACCTATACCTGCGCAAGTGGTAAAACCGGATTTATAGAAGGCGCCAGCATCGGTGGAGGAAATATCAGAATTGACAATATCGATGGGATGGAAGTCAACTTCAGCGGAGAGAGTAATACTCTCTTCGTTCTCCATCAGGACAAACCTGGTGTTATCGCCAATGTAACAAATCTGATGTACTGGAGATATGGCGAACTAAATATAAGTGGTTTTCACTTGAGCAGAAAAGAGCGCGGCGGAGACGCTCTCATGACATTGGAGCTTGATGATCTCCCACCTGAGCAGCTCATCACAGATCTTAAAAAAATGGATAATATCGATAATGCATTACTTATCCATGCAATATAAGGAGAACATAAATGCTTTCATATAATTCAGTCGAAGAGCTTGTGGCTGCTGCCGTAGAAAACAACTGCCGTATCAGCGAACTGTGTCTCAGAGATCAGTCCAAAAAGATGGGGCTCTCTGAGGAAAAGATTTACGAGAACATGGAAAAATGTTTCGATATAATGTGTGAATCCGCTGAGTGGGGTGAACAGAAGGGCCGCAAATCCACTTCCGGTCTCACCGGAGAAGAAGGTTATCTCATGAAACAATATGCCGAAAAAGACGGCGGTCTCATGGGACAACCGATGTCAAGAGCTGTATCAAGAGCTCTTGCCGTTTCAAACTGCAATGCTGCTATGGGTAAGATCGTTGCTACTCCAACAGCCGGCAGCTGCGGTATACTTCCGGGTTGCCTCATCACAGCATACAGAGACAGAAAAATCCCTAAAAGAGACATCGTTATGTCTATCTTCACAGCTGGTGCCTTTGGTATGATTGTTGCTGCAAAGGCCTGTATAGCCGGTGCACAGGGAGGATGCCAGGCAGAGTGCGGCAGCGCATCCGGAATGGCTGCTGCTGCTCTGGTAGAGATCATGGGCGGTACGCCCAAGATGTGTGCTGATGCCCTCGCTATTGCCATAGCGAATCAGGAAGGGCTCGTGTGTGATCCGGTGGCAGGTCTTGTAGAGATACCTTGCATAAAGAGAAATGCTTCAGGCGTTGTCATCGCATTCTCTTCTGCCGATATGGTTCTAGCCGGTATTGAGGCCAAGATTCCGGCAGACGAATGCATCGATGCAATGCGTGAGGTCGGTGATGCGATGTCCAGAGACCTAAAAGAAACTGCAACCGGCGGCCTGGCTGCTACTCCAACAGGCAAGAGATACCGCGAGCAGGTTTTCGGAAAATAATTATCAGGAGGTTTATAAAAAGCCGCAGCTCTTATCGAACTGCGGCTTTTCTCATGTCATCCTTTACTCCATTATCAGAGGATGAATCATCGCAATGCCGGATTATAAATTGTATATCCATCTCTCGTTGTATTCTTGGTGTGATACAGGGCAAGATCTGCTTTCTTATACAGAGATTTGTCAAAGCCCTGCTGAGAAAATGCAATTCCGGCGCTTATAGAAACCTTAGGAATATTATCGTGTGGATTCTTAAGCGACTGATTTATGGCATATATTTTGTCTATAAGCATTTGGGCATCCTTGTCTTCAATACCTGTCATGATGACGCAGAACTCATCACCTCCCATACGTATGATATAGTCTGACAGTCTGAACTCTTTCCTGAGGTATCTCGCAATAATCTGAAGTACCGAGTCTCCCATGCCATGTCCGTAGGTATCATTTATCTGCTTGAACTTGTCAACATCCAGAAGGATGTAGGCTATAGCCATATCCGAGTTCTCAAGTATCTTGGTGTACTTCTCATAACCGGTTCTGTTAAGTACGCCTGTAAGCGCATCATGTTCAATCTTGAACTGTATGATGGCTTGTTCGTTCTTCTCCTGATTTATGTCTTCAACCGCAAGAGAAGCTCGTATCACTTTACCCCTATCATCTGTTTTTGAAGCCGTTATGATCAATCGATACCACTTATTGTTCTTTCCCAGATATTCCATGGAGATGAAGTTGTTTCCTCTGAGCCTTTCATCCATTGTAGATATATCCACAAAGTGATTAACTTTATCCTGATAATCGTCAGCTACATACTCCTTGATGAACATCTCCTTACCAAGCTCGTACGGCTGCTGATGCATGCTGAGTCTTTCCTTGAGATAATCCGTAAGTATAAGCGGGATGAACTCTTCTGTTTTGAGAAGTATATGTACAAGTCCCAGATAGAGCTTTGACATATCAAAGAGCACATCCTTATAGTCCATTTCTATCTTCTTGCTCTCATCGATTATACGGGTTGTATACAGAACCTTTATTGCTTTACCGTTCTGATCACGGTCCAATACAAAAAATGCAGCCGTGGTCCAACCATTCATTGCACCGATGAAATCTGCTTCTATGTAATCCTTATCGGCCAGTCTGTCCTGCAAAGTATCCACATTGGTGAAATCCAGTACGTACTCCATATACTCTTTAGTACTGAAGGTACGCATGATAGCGGGCAGCACTGAGCTGGTGTGTCCGGAATTGCCCAGAAATCTATGAAGTGCATAATTGGTTCTGATTTCCTTATAGGTATCTGTATTGAGATCCAGCACATAGATACTATTATATATAGAAGAAATCGCATTGATTATTTTCTGATTTTCACTGAGTCCTTCCTGTATTCTGAAATCCACAGTCCTGTCGGTTTTGACACTTTCTTCATCGGAATTTTCCTTCTTATATGTTGCGTCAATACTTAACGGAGCTACAATGCTGGTATCCTCTGACGGCTTCCCATAGGAGTAATAGTACCCTTGTATGATCTCACAGCCCACACTCTTCATAAATTCCAGCTGTTCTTCTTTCTCTATTCCCTTGGCGAGAGTATGGATACCCAGACTTTTACTCATACTGATGATCGGACGAATGATATTTTTGGACTTTTCATCAAAGTTTTCCATATATCCGATGTCGATGAGGATTCCGTCAAATTCATAATCTCTCATCGTTTTCAGAGATGAATTATCATTTCCGAAATCATCAATAAAAACCTGAAAACCTTTTTCCCGGAGCTTCCTGATCTCCTTTTTAAACAATTCTGAGTCTTTGCTCAAAGTTGATTCACTTAATTCAACCTGAAAATACTCTCTCGGAAGTCCAAACTCCTCTGTGATCTCCAAAAGCTCTGCACAAGGATCGAATGTCAAAAAGTCATTGTGAGAGAGATTGAAAGAAACAGGTACCTGCTTCTCACAATCAAATCTATCAGCCTTTATATCCCTGGCGATCTGCCTCATGACGAATCTGTCCAGAATATGGGTCAGCTTGTACTCCTCAAGTATAGGTACAAAATCCCCCGGCAGCAGCATGCCGAACTTAGGGTCTATCCAGCGTGATAATGCTTCAAAACCACACAGTTCTCCTGTTGTAGTTACAAATTTAGGCTGATAATACACTCTTAAATAATCTTCCTTAACAGCCTTATCTATCGTATTCAATATGTAATTCCGGTCGGATTTTCCGGCGTTTCTCTGCGGATTAAAGCTAAACGGACGTGAAACTGTCTTTCTGACCTCCATAGTTGCCGCAATAACAGTTCCATGATCCTGAGACTCAAACCTTTTTCCCTTAATATCTACATATTTTATATGATCCGAATTGCTGCGGATACGGAAGCTTATTTTATCAAATGCACTTTTCTCTGTGAGCTGACCGCGGATATTGTTCTGCGCCAACTCAAGATCCGGAGAAAACACCATACCTTTAAACATATTTCCTGTGAGCTTTCTAAACTCCTGCTCATCCTTACAATCATAGATGTCCAAAACAGCTTCATTGGCATATATGAGAGTCCCGTCACGATCTAATTTAAATATAAAATAACCACTTTGAATTGCAGCCAGACCATCCAATACACATTGTTGTGCTGCACCCGTATCAAATACACTTCCCATTTTTATTCTCCCACATCCAACTAAAAATACAGTGATATTATACATACACTGTGACGAATGTACAAAGGGCATTTAAATATTAAATAGTGTAATTTATGTGAACAAAGATACATAAATAAAAAAATATCGCAGCCCGGCCACGATACATTTCTCTCATTCTATGATTCCGACTCAAAATATCTCCGATCCCTCGGAGATATGATCGCGCGATTATCGTACAGGCTGTATGTCTACCACCTGTAAGTTCCCTCTGAACTTATAAGTCGGCAAATCAGGAATTAATATTACATAAAATAGCAATTTTTTCTCAAAAAATGGTCATTTTATGTAAATTATCATTGACACTTATGCAATTTTGTTGCTTATAATTATATATAATTTTCATTTTATGCGATTTATTTGTATATGATTTTAAATTTTCAGAGGTACACTTATGTCTATTTTGTTTGTTAACGCCTGTTTCAGAGATGATTCACGAACCCTATATCTTGCAGATGCCTACCTTAAGAAGCTGGACGCCGATATAGAACAGGTTAATCTCGGTGACATGGATCTCCATGCGCTGGATCGTAACAGCCTGCTTTTATACAATGCTTCTGTTGCAAGTCATACCTTCGAAGATCCTATGTTTGATTATGCAAAGCAGTTCCGTGATGCAGATGAAATCGTCATTGCTGCACCGTTCTGGAACTACAGCATTCCTGCAATACTACATACCTACATAGAGCTGGTATGCACTCAGGGTATAACCTTTGATGTTGCTGCCGATGGCAGATACTATAGTCTCTGCAAGGCCAAAAAACTTGTATTTATAACAACATCAGGCGGATTTATCCCTGAAAAGAACCATTCCTTTGATTATATCAAGTCTCTGGCCGACTCTTTCTGGGAGATCAAGGATGTAGACTACTATCACGCAGAAGGACTGGATATCTACGGCGTTGATGTCCGGGAGAAGCTTCAGGATGCCATGTCCCTTTTCAAGGTATAATCACCGTTTCTTATAGTTTTTTACATTGAGCACATGATATCCGAGCATCTCCAGCTCTGCAAATCTTTCATCACCTATTCTTTTACTGAAGGTCACAAAATCGATCCTTAAGTCGGAAACTTTACCTCCCTTGATATGAAATCTCACCGGAATCGTAGTCTCCTGCTTAAGGTTCGCATTTTTGATCATGCTTTCATATGTAATTTCATTACCGTAAAGTTCCGACAGCTCTTTGAAGGTACATAACACGTGGATGTATTTATTCCACCCGATGATATCTTCCCCATATATTTCGGCAATTATATATCCACTGTCTTTATCATCCTCATCCTGAACAAAGCTGATGCTCATTTCACTGGTCTTATATTCCGATCTGCCAAGTAATTGTTCAAAAAAGCCCATGATTCTATCCTCTGCTTCTCTATTTCCGGTGCAGCCAACATTTGATAATATTATATATACATAATAGTATCATCTTATATTATCAATTGTAATGTCGATTAAATAGATATAAATACTTATCAAAACAAATCCGTATTTAATAAAATATTGATTCCAAATAACCTAATGCCTATTTTTATAGAAAGGATCTCCGTAATGAATAATATAAGTAAAAAAGCCGCATTAAAATTTCTCGATGCCGCTTTAGAACAATCGAGTCATAAAGAAATAATGGATGCCGTTTTTAGTGCGACAGTGCTGGGTGAGGATACAGATGAGGTTAATGCTATGACCCACTACTGCAGAGCATACAATATAACTGCATATGGCATAGAGCACCAATTCAAAGGTATCTTGAGTGATTTCTACAACGAGTATGGTCTTGAACCTGTCCGTAAGGCTTTCTCTCAGATCTTTCAGAGATATCCAAAGGGATTAAACAGAGATGATCCTCCATTCTCTGATATGCTGGATACGCAGCTCAAACTTAATGCCAGCGATGATACGGAAAAGGAATCCGGTCATGATGGCGTTATCGATCTGTTCGGTGCGTTTAATCATCTCTTTAAGAAGCCAAAGGTTAAAGCTAATTAATATTTACTACATGATATGTATGATAAATCTGACGAAACATGTATAGCTCAGGAAAAATTATACTATGGGGGGATTGTTGCAAAAAAAGTTTTTGATTTTTGCAAAAAAATGTTGACTTTAGAAATAAAAAAGAGTAAATTATACATCGTTGCGGCGAGCAATGATATGCACCTTTAGCTCAGTTGGTAGAGCAGCGGACTCTTAATCCGTTTGTCCAGGGTTCAAGTCCCTGAAGGTGCATTTTTTGATGCGTAAATTTAAACAGATGATGGAGTTCAACACTCTGTCATCTGTTTTTTATGTTTTAACCTTAAGTTTTCTTTATATTCCCTTCAGTTTCATTTAAGCTTCACGAGTTAGTATAACCTCATCAGATATTTAATATCTGACCCCTTATTATAGTTTTCATACTACTCTGTCGGAGGCATCCCTAAGCCTCCGACGTACCCTCTCAAATTAAAAGTTTCACTTATGAAGCTCTGCGATTTCTCTTTTTATTGTTTATATTTCCTTTTGTCTTTTTCATTGCTTTTGAAGCAGAAGCTTTTTTTGTTTTTTTCTCAAAACTGCGGGTAGCCTCTTCAAAAATTTCTTCATTTCTCTTGTAGAACTTTTCAAATCCGGTCTTTTTCTTTGCGGACTTCTTCTTTATGTCAGCAAGCTTCTTCTCATCGATTTTCCTGCCAAAAACAGGCTTTCTTGCTGCCTCAGCCAAAGCCACTGCCTCCTCCACGGAAAGTCCTTCAAGTCGCTGATTACGTCTGTTCAGTCTCTCCTTACGCTCAGCCCTTGCAAACTTCTTGATAAGCTCGTCATGCTCGTCTCTATGGCTCTTTCTGCTTCGTGTACCGGATGTTCTTGAGTCTGACTGCTTTGATGAGTTCCTGTCAGTTTCCGACTTAATTGATCTGATCTTGCCGAAACGTCTTCTCTCTCCACGCTGTACACGCTGAATGGAAACAGACATCTCTGTCTCGATCTCAGGGATCTCCTTGTCCATCATCTTCTCTATGTCATAGAGAAGTCCCATCTCCTCCTGACAGCAAAGGGTGATGGCTACACCTGTTTCGCCGGCTCTTCCCGCACGTCCGATACGATGGATATAGGACTCTGTTTCCTCAGGAAGTTCATAGTTGAAAACATGTGTGATCTTTGGGATATCAATGCCTCTTGATGCAACATCAGTCGCGATAAGAACCTTAATATTACCGGAACGGAATCTCTCCAGTGCATTCTGACGCTGACCTTGTGTTTTATTGCCATGTATAGCCATAGTCTCTATGCCCAGCTTCTGAAGGTCTCTTACCAGATGATCAGCACCGTGCTTTGTTCTTGTAAAGATTATGGACTTCTTTACATCCTCCTGCTTGAGAAAACTGCTGAGAACTGTTTTCTTGTTATCCTTATCCAAAAAGCAGATCTTCTGATCAACTGTGTCAGCAGGACTTGTTGTAGGTGCTATCTTGATGGTCTCCGGCTCTGTGAGAATGTCTCTGGCCAGTGCTTCAATCTCCTTAGGCATGGTTGCGGAAAACATAACGGTCTGCCTGTCCTCCGGAATCTCAGCTACAACTCTGCGGATATCATGGATGAAGCCCATATCCAGCATTCTATCGGCCTCATCGAGTATGAACATCTCTACATCACCCAGGCTGACGATGCCCTGATTCATATAGTCAATCAAACGTCCCGGTGTCGCTACCAGTATGTCGCAGCCTCTGCTGTATGCACCTATCTGCGGACCCTGCTTGGCTCCACCATAAAAGCATACAGTACGAAGTCTCATATAACGACTGTACTTTTTGAAGTTCTCCAGTATCTGTATCGCAAGCTCACGGGTCGGTGTAAGGATAAGTGCCCGAGGATGCTCACCGGAAACATTATCAAGCATGTTCAGTACCGGAAGTGCAAATGCCGCGGTTTTACCTGTTCCTGTCTGCGCACAAGCTATAAGATCCTTGCCCTCCATCATGAGAGGAATCGCTTTCTCCTGGATAGGTGATGGCTCCTTGTAACCGGCTTTGGTTATAGCATCGACGATACGCTGATTTAAATTTAATTCATTAAATGTCATGTAAAATTCCTTTTTCTATGAGACTTCATGCCTCATGTATCATGAAAGGGTTTCCCCTTTACCACTCACAACCTACAAAAAAACTGACCAGGACACGCCTGATCAGTAAACTAAATGTATTTCATAGATAAGACTTGAGGAAGTTTAACATAGTATCGGTAATATTGCAATTAATATTTTTATGTTTCACTTCGCTTCAATGACCTTGCTTCTGTCGTCTACCTTCAATGTATTCCGCAGAAGTGTTGTGATCTTAACGACATCATCCTCTGTCATGTCGGCAATCTGTCTTGCGACAATGTCTTTGGCCTCTTCCTGATTTTTTGCTTTTACAGTGATTCTTCCGTACAGCTCACAGGTGATCGGAACCTTATACTCCTTGTATGGGGATTGCTTATCTGCCTTGTATGCCATTTCTGAAAATGTCTCAGCCTCTCTGTCAAAGTTCTTCTTTGATGTTTCTGACGGAAGGAACAGTATAACGCTTGTGGCGGCTCCTCCCTCATAAGGCTGTCCCAGGTCATAAGCGAGAATAACGGTTGCCTTGTCAACTGTTTTCTTTTCATCAAGAGTTTTGGCAACCCTTTTGGCCATATCCAGGTTACGCGTCTGTGAGGAACGGCTGTAGTCTGCTGCAAGGGCAATGCCATACTTCCCCTTAAACTCTGCAAGAAAACACTTTAACCCATCCTTGCGTTCTCCCCAAAGCTCGGTGTACGTACATCTTAAATCTTCAGGAAGTTCATCATAATTAAGATCATTGCCATCCTTTTCAAATTGTCCATGGCTGTCAGACCAGTAGATGAAATCATTAAGAAAGTCCTCTTCCATTTCTTTGATATAATAAATCATCCTATTTTCTCCTTTTGAAATTATGCCCTGTCCTATGATTTAATCTTCCTAATCAATTTCGGAAACTTTTGACATAATTATAAGAACAAAACATTGATTAATGCTTTTTTCAGATTTTGATACAGCACTTATACAAGACTGATTTGATTTTAAAATTATTTCGAGATTTCTTTGATATTGCCTTGATATGATTTTTTACTTTAACAGAGAAAACGAGAGCTATCATACGATAGCCCCCGTTTCCAACGTCTGTAAGGAGATAATAAAAAAACAATGTATTATTGGCTTGATATATACATCGGCAGTTACTAATATCACATAAGTATTTTTTGAAAATTTTTTTGAAAAA
>DGVW01000054.1 GCA_002396005.1 Oribacterium sp. UBA4274 | reverse complement strand
GTTTACGGTATCCCTGAGTTCCGTCTTCCTAAGGACAGAGTAGTACGTCCTGAGATTGAAAACGTTAAAAAGCTGGGTGTTAAGATCGATACCAATGTTATCATCGGACGTTCACTCACTATAGATGATCTTCTTAACGAAGAGGGCTTTGACGCAGTATTTATCGGTTCAGGAGCAGGACTTCCTAGATTCATGAACATTCCTGGTGAGTCAGCTAACGGTGTTTACTCAGCTAACGAGTTCCTTACACGTAACAACCTCATGAAGGCTTTCCGTGATGATGCCGATACACCTATCAAGGTAGGCAAAAAGGTTGTTGTAGTTGGTGGTGGAAACGTTGCTATGGATGCTGCGAGAACAGCACTTCGTCTCGGTGCAGAGGTACATATCGTATACAGACGTTCCGATGAGGAGCTTCCAGCAAGACGTGAGGAGATACATCACGCCAAGGAAGAGGGTATCATCTTTGATCTCCTTCAGAATCCTGTTGAAATCTATGTAGATGAAAACGACTGGGTTAAGGGCATGAAAATCCAGAGAATGCAGCTCGGTGAGCCTGATGCATCAGGACGCAGAAGACCTGAAGCTATCCCTGGAGATGTATATGATCTCGATTGTGATATGGTCATCATGTCACTTGGTACATCACCTAACCCGCTTATCAAGCAGACAACCACAGGACTTGATACAAACAAGCATGGTTGTATCATTGCCAAGGAGGAGAACGGTCAGACATCAAAGAAGGCAGTATTTGCCGGTGGTGATGCCGTTACAGGTGCCGCAACTGTTATCCTTGCCATGGGTGCAGGTAAAGCCGCAGCCAAGGGAATCGATGATTTCTTGAATGGCAGGACTGCAGAGTGATAGATCAGATTTCAAAGAGTATTACAGCAACACATTGCACACGAAATTGGGCTTTGACGCTGATCAGTTAGTGGCAAAAGTATTTTCCGCTCACTGTCATATAATCTGTGCATCATATAGGTTTATTTTTAAGAGTATGTCGTTTCGGCATACTCTTTTTTTGACCATTTAGATTGTGTAGAAAAATTAACAAAATAGTCAAATAATTTTCAATCAATATTATTTTTTGCGATTTATATGCCGATTGTTCTTTCATGATTATTGTAAATCAGAATGAATGCTTATAAAGGCATTATGTCTGATAAATGCTTATAATTTACATGTTGAGAGGTACGTTTTATGAAGACACAAGGAAATGACTTAGGCATTCATTCTTTGAAGTTCACAATGGTAGTTATGCTGCTTATCACAGCAATGCTCACAGCAATCGGTATAGCCGCTTTTTCTGTTTATGGGACTGTAAGTAACAATAAGGAACAGGTTAAAAGCTATCGCAGCAGACTTGAGTCTGATGTTATGGAGAAATTACAGCAGGAAACAGAGATAGCTATAAGTGTCATAGATCAGATTCATGAGAGACAGCTGGCCGGAGAGTATACAGAAGCAGAAGCTAAAAAACTGGCTGCTGATCTCGTTCGTGAAATGCGCTACGATAATGGAAGCGGATACTTCTGGATCGATACATATGATGGTGTTAATGTTGTTCTTTTGGGCAGAGATACAGAAGGTAAGTCAAGATGGGATTCTGTTGATCCTAATGGAACTTATTTCATTCAGGAGATGATCAAAAACGGGCAGCAGACAGGCGGAGGTTTTACAGATCTTATGTTTGCAAAACCTAACGAAACCGAACCTCTTCCTAAAAAGAACTATACATGCGCATATGAGCCGTATCAGTGGGTAATCGGAACAGGTGTATGGATTGATGATCTTGATGAAGCCGAAGCGACTTATCTTTATCATGCCAATGTTGCTATCACAAAGATTATCCGCAATATGGTAATCTTCATTATCATTTTGTTTGTTGTCATCATTGCCATTTCTTCAGTTATGGGCGCAGTTATTGTCGGACCTATTCAGAAGGTTACTGCCGCAGCCCAGAAGATTGCAAATGGGGATTTTGATGTTCAGTTAGATGTCAACTCTCAAAATGAAGTTGGACTCCTTGCTGATTCCTTTAAAAAGACAATAGATCAACTCCAGAACTATCAGGGTTATATCGATGAAATATCTGCATCACTTTCAGAAGTGTCCGATGGCAATTTAAATATTGTTCTTCAGAAAGAGTATGTTGGTCAGTTTGCAAAGATCAAGACAAACATGAACCAGCTTTTATCCAACCTGAATACAACTATGGGTGAGATCAATGATGCTGCTGAAAATGTAAGCAGAGGTGCTGAGCAGGTTTCATCCGGTGCACAGGCACTGGCACAAGGTGCTACTGAGCAGGCATCCTCTATCGAAGAGCTGTCAGCTACTATGAATGATATTTCCGAAAAGGTAAGTGCTACGGCAGATATGTCTATGGAAGCACTTAAGCTTTCAACTCATGTTGGCGAAGATATGAAGGTCAGCAACAATAAGATGCTCGAAATGTCTCAGGCAATGGAAGAAATCGTCGAAAGATCTAACGAGATCAGTAAGATCATCAAGACTATCGATGATATCGCATTCCAGACCAATATCCTTTCTCTCAATGCTGCAATCGAAGCTGCAAGAGCAGGACAGGCAGGAAAGGGCTTTGCGGTAGTTGCTGATGAAGTTGGAAATCTTGCAAAGAAATCTCAGGAAGCTGCTCAGAATACCGCAGCGCTCATCGAACAGACCATCGAAGCTGTTCAGAAGGGCGGCGATATATCCACAGAGACAGCGGAATCATTGAATTCTGTATCTAAGGGAGCTTCTCAGATAACAAGTCTTGTTGAGGAAATTTCCACCGCGTCACAGGATGAGGCAAACGGAATCAGACAGTTAACAGAAGGTATCGATCAGATTTCTTCAGTTGTTCAGACCAATGCTGCAACAGCACAGCAGAGTGCAGCTGCAAGTGAAGAGATGACCAGAATGGCTAAAAGCCTTACAAATGAAGTAAGCAAGTTTAAGCTTAAATAATATAATAATTGATAGACGTACCTTTAGGGACATGGTTAGCGGCCATGTCCCTTTTTATAAAAATGATATTAAATACTCGATTTTGGATGACATATGAAGTGACTTAGTGTATTAATATATGAAGTCTATTTATCACTTAAGGAGTTTATATGTATTTTTCTGTAAAGTTCGTTCTAAACAGCATCATGCTGGGTACAGGCCTTGCCATGGATGCTTTTTCGGTATCCATGGCAAATGGACTAAACAATCCTAATATGAACAGAAAAGAAATGTGCCGCATCGCGGGATGCTTTTCGTTTTTTCAGTGGTTCATGCCTATGGTCGGATGGGTATGCATTCACACTATCGTTCTGTACTTTAAATCTTTTCAGGTATTGATTCCATGGATAGCACTGATTTTACTCTCATATATAGGAGGTAAGATGCTCTATGAAGGTATCACTGAAAAAGAGGATGCAGATACTGAAGAAGTAAAGGAGTATCTGAAGCTCACCTCCGGAACTCTCATCATACAGGGTATCGCTACTTCCATAGATGCGCTGTCAGTCGGTTTCACCATAGCTGACTACCATTTCATCGAGGCTATGACAGCTTCTGTCATAATTGCGGTAACTACATTTATCATATGTTGTGTAGGGTTAAAAATAGGAAGAGTAGCCGGAACCAGACTTAGCAACAAAGCAGATATACTTGGCGGTGTTATTCTTATAGGCATTGGCCTTGAGATATTTATCACCAACATTTTTTCATAATTGAAACTTTCGCCCTTTTATTTGTATTCTTCGTCAGAAATTGATATGATAATACTGTCAGCAAAACAACGTTTTCTGACATTTTTATTTCGGAAACAATACCATAATTCGTAAATGGTATTGTTTTTGTGCTATTATTGTATGGAGAAAGATATATTTATGTCAGATGTAGCAATTACTGATAATAGTGGAAGAGTATTGTTCAAACAACCGACTAAGGAACTGCCTGTTGCCTTGTTTAAGGACGATCTTGAACAACTGGACGTTCCCTGGCACTGGCAGGATGCATTTGAAATAGGACTGGTAACCGAAGGAGAGGTACTTCTGAGCGTTGAATCTGAAAGATTTATACTAAGAACCGGTGATGGATTTTTTGTTAATGCAGGTGCCCTCAACGCCTGTTGCCAGAATCCGGAGTCCGAAGGAGCATGCGTTATCAAATCTGTAGTATTTGAGCCGGGTATAGTTGATAGTGCAGAGGATAATATTTTTTACGACCATTACATAGCTCCTATCATCACAAACAATGCATTAAAAGGCCTGGTACTTACAGAAGAAACGCCCTGGCACAAGGAGATACTGAGACTTATGATCAATTGCTGGGACAGTTGTCTACGCAGTGATGAAGCCATAGATTCAGGTGTCAGAGATATTATTTCACAAATCGTATTTTTACTGTCCGCCCACAGTCACAGAGAGATCAGACCCTTATCAGCCAAGGAAGCCCGAGATTCCGAACGTATCCGTATGATGCTGAGCTTCATCGATGAGCATTACAGAGATGATCTTAATGTTGCAGCATTGTCAGAAAGTGCAGAAGTCAGTGAGTCCGAAGCCATGAGATGTTTTCACAACATGCTCGGCACAACCCCCATTCAATACCTGAAGAGCTACCGCATAAGAAAAGCCGCAGAGCTTCTCAAGGTATCAGAAGAAAAGATCGTAGACATAGCCATAGACTGCGGATTTCAGGATATGAGCTATTTTGCCAAAACTTTCAGAGAGGCTAAGGGTATCACACCAACAGAATACAGAGAAAAATTCAAAAATCCGGCAAAATAGTTCCGCAGCATTATCTCAGGATCAGGAGTAAATGATAAGGTGTCGTTAAGAGATGGAATCAAGAACCGCAGCATATCTCAGAATATATACAACTTTAAGAGAACAGATAACAAATGGTGATTATAAGCACGGAAACAGACTTCCTTCTAAAAGAATTCTGGCAGAGGAAACCGGTACAAGCGTAGTTACCGTTGAACATGCATACAATCTTCTTTTGGACGAGGGCTATATCGAAGCCAAAGAACGCAGCGGATATTTTGTAAGCTACACTTCCGAAGACTCTTTTCCGGTGGGAGAGGGCGGCGAAATTGAAACATTTGCAGAAAAAGTTGTAACCGATCAGTATGAAGCGAGCCTGGAGACCTTTCCGTTTCCCGGCTTTGCGAGAACTATGCGGCGGGTTCTGTCAGAATACGGAGAGAAAATTCTTGAGAAATCTCCTAATGAGGGTTCCCTGTTCCTAAGGGAAAGCCTGTCCAGATATCTGCAGAGAAGCCGGAACATACATGTTTCGAGCGAACAGATACTGGTTGGGGCCGGATCAGAGTACCTCTACAGCCTCATCGTACAAATGCTTGGGCGAGATAAGGTGTATGGTCTGGAGGATCCATCCTATGAAAAGATACGGAAAATCTATGCGGCCAACGGTGCAGAATACGATCTTCTGAAGCTTGGTTCAAAAGGCATTCAGTCAAGTGAACTCCGCAGAACCGATGCACAGGTACTTCATGTAACTCCTTTTGACAGTTTTCCCAGCGGCATCACTGCCACAGCAGGAAAAAGGCAGGAATACATTGCGTGGGCTAAAAAACGTCATGCAATCATTATAGAGGATGATTATGCATCGGAATTTTCACCATCCACAAAGTCCGAGGATACATTATATTCACTTGAACCGGAAAAAACCGTGATTTACCTCAATACATTCACCAAAACACTGTCACCTTCAGTTCGTATAGGCTATATGCTTTTACCGGAGAAACACGCTGATGAACTTAAAGAAAAGATTGGTTTTTACTCCTGTACCGTCCCTATGTTTGATCAGTATGTAGTGGCAGAACTTCTAAATAGCGGAGATTTTGAAAGACATATCAACAGAGTGAGAAGGAAACGTCGTCAGATAACGTGATTGGTGATATAATATGATGATATAAGTGTCATAAGTCTTCCTCCACTTGTGCTTGCACAAAAGTGGAGGATAGACTTCATGACACGCCCCACATGGAGCACGAAAGGA
The DNA here is from genome assembly GCA_002396005.1 of Oribacterium sp. UBA4274. Lineage (GTDB taxonomy): Bacteria > Bacillota > Clostridia > Lachnospirales > Lachnospiraceae > Oribacterium. Next base: position 16,636 of record DGVW01000054.1, on the reverse strand, counting down.
CGATTTATCGGCCTGAGAGTGCGGAATGTGGGAGGAACGCGGGAGCGCATAGCGCGAAGCGGTCCGATATCGACTTTTGACACTCACTGATGATTAGAAGGATGAAGCACTTAAGAGCTCTTTTCTGTTCGGGGTGCAAAATGTGGGAGGGGATATGAGTATTTTAAAAAACCTTAGAACAACGCATTTTTTCTGGGATATAAGTAATGAGTTCATTCATTTACTTGGAATCGCCGGTCTTATATGTGCGGTTGACCAGATGTTTAAGAGCGCCATTGATTCTGAACCGGAAGATAATTTTCCAAGAGATATGCCTCACACAAAGGGCTGTGTAAAGATTATGCGTGCTCATAATCCGGGGTTTTCCAGAGGGCATCTCGGAGATTATCCGGAGCTTGTAAAGATAAGCTCTGTTGCCGCAGTGGGATTTCTTGCAGGAGGGCTGCAGTATCTGACAAGTTTTTTTCCGGGACAATATAAGCTTCGTAAGCTTGGTATGGCTATCGTCATAGGCGGTGCCCTTTCCAATGTTCTGGACAGAATAGTGAACGGTAAGGTAACAGACTATCTCAATATCAGGGTCGGAGGCCTGAAAACTCTTATTGTTAATATCGGCGATATCGCTATCTATGTGGGCGGAATCATTTATGCCATAGCATCACTTCTGGGTCATGATGATTGAACACCTGCAAAGGGGACCTGATATACCAACTGATAGAATTATTTCTACAGTTTATAATGAAAATTTCAGTAAGCATAAAAACACTTTGGATTGGCAGAAAACCTGCATAAATAGGTGTTTTTATGCTTATTTCTTGTCAGAAAGAGCCAGTTTTGTTATAATATCGTTTGCTGTTATCGCAGGATTTTGATTACTTTATCTGATGGAAAAGTGGTTTTTTATTCTGGAGATTAAGAGCAAATATTTTTTAAAAAGGAAGATATTCCAATGAACAACAAGCTAAAGGGGGCACTAACATTTCTCCTGATTCTGGCTATAACTGCCGGTTTCTGTTTCCTGGGAGTAAATGGTGCGAAAGACATTAAGCTGGGTCTCGATCTGAACGGCGGTGTTTCTATCACTTATCAGACTGTTGATCCGAATCCGACATCAGAACAGATGTCAGATACAATCTATAAACTTCAGTTGAAGGCACAGGGATACTCAACTGAGGCACAGGTATATCAGGAGGGTAATAACCGTATAAACATTGATATTCCTGGTGCTACAGATGCCAACGAAATCCTTGCAGAGCTCGGTGAGCCTGGTACACTTCAGTTCGCTGACAGCGAGGGCAACATCCTTCTCACGGGAGATGATGTTAAAAATGCATCTGCAGGAATGACAAATAACAACGGAACAAACGAGTACATCATACAGCTCACATTCAACGAGTCAGGTGCATCAAAGTTTGCTGACGCAACAGCCAACAACGTAGGAAAGCCGATCTACATCATTTACAATGATAATGTTATTTCTGCTCCTACAGTTCAGGAGGCCATCACAGGCGGTCAGGCTTCCATCACAGGTCTTTCGGATTATGAGGAAGCAACACAGATTGCATCAACCATCCGTATCGGTGCACTGCCTGTACAGCTTACAGAGCTTCGTTCCAATGTTATCGGAGCTACACTCGGACAGGAAGCAATCTCAACATCACTAAAGGCAGGCGCCATCGGACTTCTGCTCGTTATGCTTTTCATGATTGCTCTGTACCTCTTACCTGGTTTTACAGCTTCACTTGCTCTTATCATGTATACAGGTCTTGAACTCGTTATCCTTCAGGCATTTGAGGTTACACTTACACTTCCTGGTATAGCAGGTATCATCCTTTCCATCGGTATGGCTGTAGATGCCAATGTCATCATATTCACCCGTATCAAGGAAGAGCTTGGTCTCGGCAACAGCGTTGAAAAGGCTATCAAGGCAGGCTACAGCAAGGCACTTTCAGCCATCATTGACGGAAACATCACAACACTTATTGCCGCGGCTGTTCTTTACCTGAGAGGTTCAGGTACTGTTAAGGGATTTGCATCAACTCTTGCAATCGGTATCGTTATTTCTCTTATTACAGCACTGTTTGTAACACGTGGACTTCTCTGGTGTTTCGTACAGTTTGGTGCTACAAGTCCTAAGCTTTACGGTGTTCGTAAGGAAATCAAGGTTATTGATTTCATCAAGTTCCGTAAGATCGCTTACTCAGTATCAGCAGTAGTTATACTTGCAGGATTTATATTCCTTGGATCAAACAAGGCTACAATCGGAAATCTGTTCAACTACGATCTTGATTTCCAGGGCGGATCTTCAACAAACGTAACATTCAACGAGGATCTTTCACTTGACGATATTGATGCCAAGGTATCTCCTATATTCAAGGAGGTAACAGGTGGTAATGCATCAGTTCAGGCATCTAAGGTAGCAGGAACTAATGAGGTTATCATCAAAACAAGAACTCTTACAACAGAAGAGCGTACAGATCTTTATAAGCAGCTTGTAGATACATTCTCAGTTGATGAAGAAAAGATCACAACAGAGAACATCTCCGGTGCAGTATCCAACGAGATGAAGGCCGACGCAGTTTGGGCATTTATCATTGCCATCATCTGCATGCTCATCTACATTTGGATCAGATTTAAAGATATCAAGTTTGCATCAGCATCAGTTCTTGCGCTCACACATGATGTTCTCATTACAGTAGCCTTTTATGCAGGACTTAAGTGGGCAGTTGGTTCAACATTTATTGCCTGCATCCTAACTATAGTAGGTTACTCAATCAATGCGACCATCGTAGTATTTGACAGAATCAGAGAGAATCTCGCAGATCCTGCTATGAAGAAGGATGTTGGAGCTTGTGTTAATACAGCTATCTCACAGACTCTCACTCGTTCGATCAATACTTCACTTACAACCTTCATCATGGTTATAGTGCTCTTCATCTTTGGAGTATCATCAATCCGTGATTTCACTATGCCACTTATGGTTGGTATAGTAGCCGGTGCATGGTCATCAATCACCATTGCCGGACCACTCTGGTATGACCTTACAAACTGGGCCAAGAAGAGAAGAGAGGCCAAAGCCGTTGCTGAGAAGACTGCAAAGGTAGAAGCCAAGGCAGCCAAGAAGACTGCTTCAAGATAATTACAGTACAAGCATTACACTTGACGTAATTGGAATATTTTTATAAATTAGAGACCGACTCTATTGAGTCGGTCTTTTTTTAGTTGTATAAAACATAGAAAGTTGAATCATGTTTTTCGGAACAGATTTGTTTTTTACACCATGAAAGTTATAGAGGTTTTTAAATGAAATATGAAATAGTTGCAACCAGCGGACGTGCAAAGTCTGCTCATATAGAAACTGTACATGGTAACATTGAGACACCGGTATTTATGAATGTCGGAACTGTAGCGGCAATCAAAGGCGGTGTTTCAACAGATGACCTGCACACCATCGGGACTCAGGTTGAGCTGTCAAATACTTATCATCTTCACGTTCGTACCGGAGATGATCTCATCAAAAAGTTTGGCGGTCTGCACAAGTTCATGAAATGGGACAGACCTATTCTTACAGACTCAGGCGGATTTCAGGTATTCTCCCTTGCAGGTACAGGCCGTAAGATCAAGGAGGAAGGTGTTTACTTCCAGAGCCATATTGATGGAAGAAAGATATTTATGGGACCTGAAGAGTCTATGCAGATACAGTCCAATCTCGGATCTACAATAGCCATGGCATTTGATGAGTGTCCTCCTGCACTTGCAGACAGAGAATACATCCTTCCATCTGTCGAAAGAACCACAAGATGGCTTGAGAGATGTAAGAAAGAGATGGCAAGATTGAACAGTCTGCCTGACACAGTCAATAAGCATCAGCTGCTCTTTGGTATCAATCAGGGCGGAATCATCGATGATATCCGTATAAATCATGCAGATATCATTAGCAAGATGGATCTGGACGGATATGCAGTAGGTGGTCTTGCAGTAGGTGAGAGCCATGAACAGATGTATCATGTCCTTGACATCGTTGTGCCGCACCTTCCAAAAAATAAGCCAACCTATCTCATGGGTGTAGGTACTCCTTCAAATATAATCGAAGCCGTTGACAGAGGAATTGATTTCTTTGATTGTGTGTATCCATCAAGAAACGGCCGTCATGGTCATGTATACACTCACAAGGGCAAAATCAACCTGTTCAATCAGAAACATGAGCTTGATGAGCGTCCTATCGAGGAAGGCTGTAAGTGCCCTGTATGTGCAGGAAGTAAGAGAGAAGACGGAACGTACACCGGTGGCTATTCGAGAGCTTATATTCGTCACCTTTTAAAGGCCAAGGAAATGCTCGGCATGCGTATGTGTGTTCTGCATAATCTGTATTTCTATAATCACTTAACTGAGGAAATACGAGATGCTATAAGAAGTGGTAACTGGGATTCATGGAAGACTCAGGCCCTTGAAACCCTTGAGACCTATGACAGAGGCGAAGAGTGATTTTAATCACATCATTTTCCTTTTTTAAGATTAGTATTAATGCACCAGATATACCATAATCCTTTCAAAACTATGTTCTCATCAAGTATCATCTTATGTTTTGTGTACTTGGTTATGACATGAGCCATTCCGCCTGTAGCTATGATGGTTGGGGCCTGAACTCCCATCTCTTTTTCAAATCTTTCTATGATTCCATCAAGAGATCCGGCTGTTCCGTAAATCATTCCTGCCTTCATGGCATCCATGGTCTGAGTGCAGATAACCTTTTTAGGAGGAGCCATATCAATTGAAGGCAGTAGAGAAGTTCCTCTGGTCAAAGCATTCATGGAAAGGGTGATACCCGGCATAATGGTTCCTCCGATATATGCTCCATCTTTGTTTACAACCGTTATAGTTGTTGCTGTTCCTAAATTTGCAATGATAGCAGGAAGAGTATAAAGATTTTTTACTCCTGCGGCCGCCGCCACAAGATCTGAACCGATAGTACCGGGATCATCTATCTGAATGCGAACTCCCGATTTGACACCAACGCCGACTCGGATGGCAGTTTTACCTGTAATAAGTTTTAGGGCATCCGACATGACATCCATAAGAGGCGGAACAACACAGGATATGATGACACCATCTATCTTCATATCTTTTATGTGTGTAAGCCTCAGAATCTTATCAATATCTGATGCATACTCATACATCGTCTTTTTCTGATTGGTTTCGAGACGAACAACAGGATCCAGTACCCTGCCATCATCTATACAGCCTATTTTTGTCTGAATATTACCGCAATCTACCGCTAAAATCATATATTTATCTTCCTTCATTCTTATACAGTAAAATATAACTCATTCATATACTAAAGTCACCTTTTAAATCCTTGAAAAGCCTCTGACAGCATTTGAGATATGACATAAGGGTCATTGGGGAATAAAAATATGAAATCTTTTAAAAAAATGATTTTTGTATGATTTCAAGAACGTAAAACCGTTTGATTGCGTCAAAAAATTATGTTATCATGACATTAATAGTATTATTTTGCGTTAAGTGTTGAAATGAGGCAATAATGGAAGTAATTCTCTATGAGTCAATCAATAGTCCGGACGAAAAGCTGGATGTAGCTTTGGATTGGCACGATGAGCCCGAAATCATATACTTTAAGAACGGACATTACAGACTTATGCTGAATCTTAAGGAATATGATATCACAGACGAGTGTTTCTGCATCGTCAATGCAGGAATGATACGTAAGCTTGAATCTCTTGATGAAAAGGGCGTAGAATACTCGATAAAATTGAATCTGGATGATTTGTGTTTCAAAAATGAAACAGATCCTGTAAATGAATCATTGCTATATCCTTTAAAGGACGGTAGGATTAAGTTTGCTGAGTTTATTACTGTATCTGATTTTGGATTCCTGCAGATACTGAGATCCTTCAATGATATGGTACGCAGGTATCGGGAGTTTGGAACCAAAAGTACAACCAATACGGTAAGCGTAAGTAAATATAAACTTAATTCTGTTACGGATCAGCTTATGATAAGAGCGGATATACTGCATATCATTGCTCTGATAGAGTCATTTGGTATGGTTCAGGATAAGGAAGATTATGATTCCGAAAAGCAGGTAAAGGCTATCAAGGATTCCATAAGCTTCATAAGAGAGCATTATAAAGAAAAGCTTTACATACGTAATCTTTCTGAGCTTACAGGACTTAATGAACAGTACTTTATCAGATTTTTCGGCAGTGTAACCGGTGAGTCACCGCTTGACTATATCAACAGATACAGAGTAGAGCAGGCCGCAAGACTTCTCAGAGATACAGATACCCATGTATATGAGATTGCAGAGGATTGCGGTTTCCACAATATAGGAAACTTTATCAAGATATTCCGTTCTTTTACAGGCGAAACACCGCATAAGTTCCGTAAACAGATCGGTAAGGAGGACTAGATTTTATGACTTTTTATTATCCTGCAAAGATGTTTAAGAAAGCAGATGGAAATTACAGAGTAGAGTATTTTGACCTTGATGAGTGTTACGGCGAGGGACCGACCGAGGACGAGGCTCTCGCAGATGCAAGAGCGGCAGCTATCGATTGGATTCAACTTGAACTGGCTGACACCAATGACCTTCCGGGAGTAACTCATAAAGATGATATCGTCCTTGCTCCACATGAACGCTTCGTCGAAATGATGATCATCATGCCACGCGAAGGCTGGGATGAGTAGAGGAGTTTTGCTTCAGCAAAACTCCGGAACGATATGGCAGTTTCTCGTCAGAGAAACTGTTTTTGCTTTAGCAAAAATCAACTCCGGTTATCAACACCGGAGTTGACCGGCGGAGCGCCAGCGGGTATGGCCAATTCCACCATTACAAATAAAACCGTACTATATCCAGCAAAACTCCGACCGATAGTCAGTTTCTCTGTTTTCACTTGCGTGCCACATATCTATATGCTATATTATTTCAGAACTTGATGGTTGCACTTACAGGAGGACATATGACCGATCTTTTTGAAAATGCACTGGTAAAACAGAGTGATATTTTTAATGGTCGAGGTATTTGCATTTCCGTTTTTCAAGTTTTATTTGATTTTTTCAAAAATCACATATTCAGATTCGTTAAGGATGCCGTTTATGACATGAACGGTTTGTTTATATTCCAGGCTGACACAGATGCATTATTTGCATTTGTGTGGTCTGGTTTTTTTATGTCTAAAATTACAGATCAGGAGTATTAAATGAAAGATGTTGAGTTTAAGATACTGACCAATGAACCTCTCACAGAGGATATCTTTAAGATGACATTGGACGGTGACACAAGTTCCATTCAAAGACCCGGGCAGTTTATCAATATTAAAATTCCGGGGCGCTATCTGAGACGTCCTATATCCGTATGCGACTGGTCAAAAAACAGTCTCACAATCATCTACAAAGTAGTAGGTGCGGGAACCGAGGATCTGAGTTATATGGAGCCGGGAGACTATATCACTGCTCTTACAGGACTCGGTAATGGCTATAACCTTAAGAAGATTCCGAAAAATCCGGTAATTGCAGGCGGCGGGGTAGGAGTTCCTCCGTTATATGCATTGGCAAAAGAACTCAAAAACATAGGTATCACACCGTATGTGGCTTTGGGCTTCAATACAAAAGCTGATGTGTTTTATGAGGCTGAATTCAAAGCATTGGGGGTTCCTGTCAATGTTGCTACTGTGGATGGCAGCTATGGAGCCAAAGGCTTTGTTACAGATATAATCGGTGATCATGACTATGCACTGTGCTGCGGACCTGAGCCGATGCTTAAGGCAGTTTACAATGTTGTCAAGGACGGTCAATTCAGCTTTGAATCCCGCATGGGTTGTGGTTTCGGAGCATGCATGGGCTGCAGTAAGAAAACAAAGCATGGTTTCAAGCGCGTCTGCAAGGACGGTCCTATTTTCACAATGGAGGAGATCATATGGTAGACATCACAACAGAACTTTCAGGTATCAAACTGACCAATCCTGTGATTCCCGCATCCGGCACCTTCGGATTTGGTCAGGAATATTGGGATCTATATGATCTCGATATACTTGGTTCCATTTCCTTCAAGGGAACTACTGTAGAGGAACGTTTCGGAAATGAACTTCCGCGTATAGCAGAGTGCAGCCAGGGTATGATCAATTCCGTGGGCTTGCAGAATCCCGGCATGGACACTGTCATAAAAGAAGAGATACCTAAGCTTGCAAAGCATTTCCACAAGCCTCTTGTAGCCAACATTTCCGGCTTCAGTATCCCTGAGTACGTTAAGCTTGCAGAAGCCATGAGCGAGGTTCCTGAAGTTGGTATCCTCGAGGTCAATGTTTCCTGCCCGAATGTTCATGGCGGTGGTATGGCTTTCGGAACCAGCTGCGAGAATGTTTCGGAAGTCACAAGAGAGATAAAAAAAGTATCAAAGAAACCAGTTTATATAAAGTTAAGCCCTAATGTCACGGATATCGTATCTATCGCCAAGGCGGCAGAAGACGCCGGGGCTGATGGATTAAGTCTTATCAACACTTTACTCGGCATGCGTATAGACATTAAACGCCGGCAGCCTGTGATACACAATAAAATGGGTGGATTCTCAGGTCCTGCTATATTCCCTGTTGCTGTGCGCATGGTATATCAGGTAAGTAAAGCTGTTAAGGTTCCTGTGATAGGTATGGGCGGCATATCCGGTGCACAGGATGTTATCGAGATGATGATGGCCGGAGCAAGTGCTGTTGAGATTGGTGCTGCCAATCTGGTGGATCCTATGGCATGTAAAAAAATCATTGAGGACCTGCCTCATGTTATGGAAGAGCTTAATATTGACAAACTCAGCGATATAATCGGCTGTGTAGAATAAAGGAGAAAAAGAATGGGTAAAGACGTAATAATCGCACTGGATTTCCCAAGCGCAGAGGATACTTACAGATTCCTCGACAAGTTCACAAACACAAAGCCATTTGTAAAGATCGGCATGGAGCTTTTTTATGCAGAAGGCCCTTCAATTGTTAAAGAAATCAAAAAAAGAGGACATAAGATATTCCTTGACTTAAAGCTTCATGATATCCCAAACACTGTAAAAGGCGGAATGCAGTCTCTCCGTGACCTTGGTGTTGATATGACCAATGTTCATGCAAGCGGCGGCATCAAGATGATGCAGGCTGCAGTAGAAGGGCTCACCAGAGAAGATGGTTCACGTCCTATACTTATTGCCGTTACACAACTTACCTCCACATCTCAGGAAACTATGACAAACGAGCTGCTCATCGATCAGAAGATTGATGATGTTGTAGTTAAGTATGCTGCCAATGCCAAGGCCGCGGGGCTTGACGGCGTAGTATGTTCGCCGCTTGAGGCCGGCCGTATCCATAGTGAAGTTGGAGAAACATTTATAACTGTAACACCGGGAATTCGTTTTGCAGGAGATGCCAAGGGAGATCAGTCCAGAATCACAACTCCTGAGAGAGCAAAGGAAATCGGCTCGGATTACATAGTAGTAGGACGCTCGATCACAGCTGCGGCAGACCCTGTAGCCGCATATGAGAGAGCAGTTAAAGAGTTTGTAGGTTGATTTTCGCATTATTTCATTAATTTTTGGAGGAGATTTATTATGGCAACTAAAGAAGAAATCGCAAAGGGACTTTTATCAATCAAAGCAGTTTTCTTGAGACCTGACGATCCGTTTACATGGGCATCCGGCATTAAATCCCCAATTTATTGTGATAATCGCTTAGTTCTGAGCTACCCTGAAGTACGTACACTTATCGAGCACGCCATTGCAGATAAGGTAAAAGAACTGTATCCGGAAGCCGAAGCACTTGAGGGCACAAGTACAGCAGGCATTGCCCATGCTGCGATTGCAGCAGACATTCTCGGTCTTCCTATGGGTTATGTACGAGGCTCAGCCAAGGATCACGGCCGCAAAAACCAGATTGAAGGACGCCTTGAAAAGGGAGAAAAAGTAGTAGTTATCGAAGATCTCATCTCTACAGGCGGATCAGTTCTTGACTGTGTAAATCCTCTCCGTGAGGCAGGGGCAGATGTTCTCGGTATCATATCTATCTTCACATATGGAATGCAGAAGGGTATCGACAGATTGAAGGAAGCCGACATTCAGAATACTTCTCTCTGTGATCTGGATACTCTTGTAAAGGTTGCTGTTGCAGAAAACTATATAAAGCCTGAAGACGAAGCAAAACTCCTCAAGTTCCGTGATAATCCTTCTGATGAATCCTGGAGAAACTGATTACCGGAAGCCTTGAATGTAAAATGTTGATTAGATAAGGAGAAAAAGACATTATGGACAATTCAGCCAGAAGCATCATCAACATTCTGGATCTTTCCACCGAAGAATTAGATCATCTTATGGACTTAGCTGATGATATCGAGAAAAATCCCGAGAAATATCAGGATCGCTGCCAACACAAGCAGCTTGCAACATTATTCTACGAGCCTTCCACAAGAACCAGGCTCAGCTTTGAATCCGCTATGCTTTCATTAGGCGGACAGGTTCTGGGCTTTGCGGGCGCATCAAGCTCCAGTGCTTCCAAGGGAGAATCTGTTGCTGATACAATTTCTGTTATGTCCAATTACGTTGACCTCATCGTCATGCGACACCCTAAGGAAGGTGCACCGGTAGTTGCTTCCATGCACACAACTGTACCTTTCATCAATGCCGGCGACGGAGGACATTTCCACCCGACACAGACACTGGCAGATCTCCTGACCATCAGAAGAACAAGAGGATCTCTCAGCGGCATTACACTGGGACTCTGCGGCGACCTTAAGTTCGGGCGTACAGTACACTCCCTTATAGACGCCATGCTTCGCTACCCTGATAACAAGTACATACTCATCTCACCAACAGAGCTTCGTATACCGGAGTATGAACTTGATAAACTTAAAGCAGCCGGCGTTTCTTTCCAGGAAACCAAGTCTCTGGAAGAAGCCATCCCTCAGCTGGATGTGCTTTATATGACACGAGTACAGAAGGAACGATTCTTCAACGAAGAAGATTATCTCAGATTAAAAGATATATATATCCTCACTCCTGAGAAGCTGGAGAATGCCAAGGCAGATCTGGCAATCCTCCATCCGCTTCCAAGAGTAAATGAAATCTCTGTTGCTGTTGACAAGGATCCACGGGCAAAATATTTCTATCAGACACTTTGCGGCAAGCAGATGCGTATGGCGCTGATTCTGTATCTCTTAGGGCTTGACAAGTAAGGAGGCTAATGATGAATGTAGACGGAATTGAAAATGGCATTGTACTTGATCACATCAAAGCAGGAAAAGCAATGCTTGTTTATAAATATCTCCAACTTGATAAGCTGGATTCTCAGGTGGCCCTGATTCAAAACTGTTCCTCTCGTAAAATGAAGCGTAAAGATATAGTCAAGATTTCTGAAGATCTGGACATTGATCTTGATGTTCTTGGCTACATCGATTCAGGCATAACTGTAAACTATATCAAGAATGGAAAAAGGGTGGAAAAGAAAACCCTTTCTCTCCCTGAAACACTGACCAATGTACTTAAGTGCAAGAATCCTCGCTGTATAACTTCCATAGAGCAGGAACTTCCACAGGTATTCAAGATTGTGGACAGAAACAAAGCATTATATCGTTGTACATACTGTGACACTATCGTTAGAAACGAAGAGTTAAGCTGATTATCATCCGGTGATCCGTTGGAATCACCGGATATTTTTTTGGAAATCTTTAACCTGAGATTATACTTATTTACAGAGCCATAATAGTTTAACACTGTTATATAAGCGCCAAGGCATGTCCAATTAAACATTCTGTGCACGGTCTGTATTAAACGCACTGTGCACGGTCGTTTATTGACTTTGGCGCCAAATAAACTTACACTAAAATGCTGTAAACTGTACTAAAAACAGAAAGAGGTTATATGGAAAGTACATCTAAAAAATATAAAGGACTTGTGGCATTTGATCTTGATCACACACTCCTTGATCACAATACATGGAAGATAACCCCTTCAGCCATCAATGGCATCAAGAAACTCAAGGAAAACGGTTATGCAATTGCAATAGCATCGGGTCGCGATATGAAAAACGAGATATCCATTCCTTACCTTCATGAAGTGGATCCGGACATTCTCATTCACATGAACGGAACGCTTGTTGAACTAAAAGACAAGGTTCTCATGGACAGATGCATGGATAAGGAACTCCTTGAGAGAGTACTGAAATTCAGTGAACAAAATAATTTCCCAATCGGAGCAAGAATAAATGAAATCGATTATTTTCTCAATCAGGAAGAAGTGATCTTTTTCGACGAAAAATATTTTGGCATATATCAGTACAGACATTTTGATGATCCATGGAAGCTTATGGACTTATCTGTCAGGTCCCTCGCTTTTTATGGGGACAGAAAAAGAAGCGTCATATTACAAAATGAATTTCCTGAACTGAAAGTTATGATGTTTTCCAAGGACTTTGGAGCAGATGTTGTAGAAGCAGAATACAGCAAAGCACAGGGAATCAAGCGTGCCTGTGAACACTTCGGCATTTCTCTCGATCAAACCTATGCCTTTGGCGACAGTACAAATGATCTCGAGATGCTTGAAAAAGCCAATGTAGGTATAGCAATGGGTAATGCTGTAAACGAAGCAAAAAAAACAGCAGACTACATCACAGATGACATCGACAAAGACGGAATATATAAAGCATTATTACATTTTGGACTTATATGATGATATAAGTGTCATAAGTCTTCCTCCACTTGTGCTTGCACAAAAGTGGAGGATAGACTTCATGACACGCCCCACATGGAGCACGAAAGGACGATTTATCGGCCTGAGAGTGCGGAATGTGGGAGGAACGCGAGAGCGCATAGCGCGAAGCGGTCCGATATCGACTTTTGACACTCACATACAAACGGAGGACATATGAACGAACAATTGAAAAACCTTAGGGAAAAGATGAAGCTTGCAGGTATAGATACATATCTCATAACAACTGAGGATTATCACCAGAGTGAATATGTAGGTGACTATTTCCGTGCGATACATTATCTTTCCGGTTTCACCGGAGAAGGCAGCATGGTAGTGACCATGGACAGCGCAGCACTTTTCACCGACGGAAGATACTTCATACAGGCCGAAAAAGAAATGTCCGGTCGTGAAGTGACTCTTATGAAGATGGGTGAACCGGGTGTTCCTCATATAGATGATTATGTTGTTGACAAAACTCCTGAGGGCGGCGTATTGGGCTTTGACGGACGCGCCATAGACTTTGAACATGGTCTCTCATTGCAGGAGGATCTGGCAGAAAAATCAGCAACTATCAGTGCAGGACAGGATCTTGTAGGTGACATTTGGGAGAACAGACCACATCTTGCAACCTCAAAAGTCTGGATTCTTGATGAAAAGTTTACCGGAAAGAGTGCAGCAGATAAGCTTTCCGATCTGAGATGCTTCATGAAAGAAAAGGGCTCTGACATTCACATCATCACGAGCCTCGATGATATCGCATGGCTGCTTAACCTGAGAGGTGATGATATCCCTTGTAACCCGGTATTTCTTTCATATCTTATGGTCACTATGGAAGATGCCATCCTTTATGCTGCGGAAGAGGATTTTGATAAGGACATCCTTGATTACCTTGCAGGTCTTTCAGTAAAGCGTAAGGATTACGAAACCTTCTATGAGGATGTTAAACAGCTTAGAGATAAAACCGTATTACTGGAGCCTGCCAAAACAAATTATGAAACCATAACCAGTCTCCATGAGTCAATGATGGTGGTATCGGAAATGCTTCCTACTTCCATTTGGAAATCCCGGAAGAATCCTGTAGAAGTCGAGAACATGAAGAAAGCTCACATTAAAGATGGTGTGGCAGTCACCAATTTCCTGTACTTCATGCAGCATGCATTCAAAGAGGACGGCAGCCTTACAGAAGAAACCAAAAAGATTCTCGGCGCTGATGAGATGAATGAGTGGAACGTATGCTCTGTTCTTGAGAATTTCCGAAAAGAGCAGGAGGGCTACTTTGAACCGAGTTTTACAACTATATCCGCCTATGGTGCCAATGCAGCTCTTCCTCATTATGCACCAACAGAAAACAGTTTCGTTAAGATTGAGCCAAAGGGGCTTTATCTTGTGGATTCAGGCGGACAGTACTGTGAAGGTACAACAGACATTACCCGAACCATAGCCATGGGACCGATCACAGATGAGGAACGTAAGCATTATACTATGGTACTTATGGCACACCTCAGGCTCGGTGATGTCAAGTTCCTGCAGGGTTCATCCGGTATAACTGTGGACCTTGCGGCAAGGGAGGTATTCTGGAAGGAAGGCCTCAATTTCAATCACGGAACAGGTCACGGAGTCGGATTCTGCCTGAATGTTCATGAAAGGCCTAATGCCATCCGCTACCGCAAAGCACCTGGACGAAGCGAAGATGTTGCCCTGTGTGAAGGCAACATCACATCAGATGAACCGGGACTTTACATCGAAGGAAAACATGGTATACGTACTGAGAACCTGACTCTCGTCAAAAAATGGCAGACCAATGATTTCGGCACTTTCTTTAACTTTGAGTTTATCACCATGGTTCCTTATGACCTTTCTGCAATCGATTTTTCGATGATGGAGAAACATGATATCGAACTTTTAAATGCTTATCATCGTGAGGTTTACGAGAAGCTTTCACCTTTCTTTACAGGCGAAAAGCTTGAGTGGCTGAAAGAAGCTACACGTCAGGTATAAACATATACATACAGGTGCCTGTCAAGTCGCAGCCCTATGAATTTGGATAAAACGACTCTATAAAGGAGATATACATTGGATAAAAATGCATTATACTATCAGGTTCCCTATGTAAAAGAATTTGATGCAGCAGTTACTTCCTGTGAGCCCAAAGACAACCGATACATAGTGGAGCTGGATACTCATGGTTTCTATCCGGAAGGCGGCGGACAGGCCGCCGACCTCGGAACCATCGGTGAGGCTTCTGTTATCGACGTTCAGGAGCAGGCATTAAAGGATGGAGCTGCCGAAGAAAAGCTTGCAGACGAAAGAGGCAACCATCTTGTAAGAGTGCTTCATTTTGTTGACAGACCTTTGGAAGTCGGACGGACCTATCACTGCCGTATCGATTGGGAGAGACGAATGAGAAACTCCCGAAATCATAGCGGTGAACATATAGTATCCGGCCTCGTCCATGAGAAATATGGTTACAATAATGTAGGCTTCCACATGAGTGATGTGATGACCATCGATTTCGATGGAATGCTCACATGGGAACAGCTTATGGAGATAGAAACTCTGGCAAATCAGGTTGTGCTCAGTAACAGACCTGTTAAAGCACTTTGGCCTACCGAAGAAGAATTAAACACTATAGATTACAGATCAAAAAAGGCTCTTTCCGGCGATGTAAGGCTTGTGGATCTCGGAGGTGCAGATCTCTGTGCATGCTGTGGAACACATGTCATGACAACCGGAGAGATAGGCATCATCAAAATCCTTTCTGTGCTGGGCCACAAAGGAGGGGTCAGAGTAGAACTTTTCTGTGGATTTGATGCACTCAGAGATTATCAGAAAAAGCATGATCAGCTCCTCAATTTGTCCAGACTCCTGTCTATAGCTCCTCTTGAGATAGAAGAAGCCCTCAAACAACTTATGGAGCAGAGCCGTCAAAAGGACTATCGTATTTCAGAGATAAACCGAAGATACTTTGAACTGAAAGCGGAATCCCTGAAAAATCACACAGGCGTACTGGTAGATGTGGAAGACGACATGAACAATGTGGAGTTACGCAAGTGCTGCGATCATCTTATGAAGAACACCTGTGCCACAGTGGTAGGAGTATTTGGACTAAAGGATGTAAAACAATCAAAAGATAGTGGGGATGCAGCCTGGAACTATGTGATAGGTTCCGGTACTGTCGACGTCAGAAGCAGGGCAAAGGACTTCAATGCTCTTGTAAATGGGCGTGGGGGCGGACAGAAAGAGATGATTCAGGGGAGCTGTGTATGTTCTTACGACACTCTTGAAAAGGCCATGAAGGAAGTAATGCGATGATAAATTAACTGTAATTTGATATAAGACTTCTTTCTGCTGCATCTCTGTTCCTCACCTAAGGATAAGGAATTTTTCTCAGGTGAGGAATGCCTGTTATATCAATATTTTTTATTGCCTGAGCACTGCGCTGTGTTATAATATTTGCGTGTTTTGCAATGTAGTGTTATAGATTCACTCAATAGGAGAAAACAAAATGATTAGAATTGGTTTACTTGGTTATGGAAATCTTTCACGTGGTATAGAGAGTGCTATCAAGCGAAATGACGATATGGAGCTCGTTTGTGTTTTCACAAGACGTGATCCTGCAACAGTCAAGATCAATACTGATGGAGTAAAGGTCGATACTGTTGACAATGTTTTAAACTACAAGAACGATATCGATGTTCTCATGATCTGCGGAGGCTCTGCAACAGATCTTCCTAAGCAGACACCTGAATATGCACAGTATTTCAATGTCATCGACAGCTTTGATACTCACGCAAAGGTTCCTCAGCATTTTGCTGCAGTAGACGAAGCGGCTAAAAAAGCCGGTAAGCTTGCCATGATTTCCTGCGGTTGGGATCCGGGTATGTTCTCTATCGCCAGAATCTATGCAGA
>DGVW01000004.1 GCA_002396005.1 Oribacterium sp. UBA4274 | reverse complement strand
TTTTCTTCGAAGTCTCTTCATAATTTAGTGCCATCTCATTGTCCTCCTTTGGCAAATTTATGATGTTAACATGGTTTATATGAATGACAGTAGAAACTGTTTTCACTTTGAACAATATCTACATGACCCTCCCGGATATATGCGGCTCATGAGACAATAGAACAAAAAAGAGCAAGGTCCGAAACATGCCGACAGTATAGTGATGCTAATGCATCTCCCCGCAGATGCAGCCTGCAAAGCTCGGCATCCAACTACTATTGACACATCTCAGGCCTTGCCCACTTAAGGTCACAACCCTGTTTGATGGCTTGTTATTTTTGTTTTTTAATGAATGTGCAATTCAATCACATTTCACTTCTGATCCGAGACACAAATATATGTGTTCTTTACCTTTCAGTATAAATCAACCCTTCTTCCGAAGTTTTCTGGTAACTCTTTCTATGTGAATAAGCAGATATAATCTTTCCTCTCTGCTCACCTCATGATGATACTTAATGAGGATATGATCTGCTATCCTCTCCTCACATTGATAAACATGCGGATACTTATCCCTGAGTTCCGTAAACAGCTCGTCATCCTCATTATCTCCATAGCTTTGATCAAGCTGCAGACGATTGACAAAAAACTTAAGATGTGTAAGGAATCTCTGATAGTTCCAGTCATTCTCATCCAGTGTTATCTGGAAGGATTTTTGAAGTATATCAATGATTTCCCCTATCATCCTCGTAAGCGTCTCAGGTGACGCCCCGGGAGTCATATTGTCGAGTTCAGCATTAACAAAATGATATGCGATAAATGCTGCCTCATCCTCCTGCTCCTCAACGCCGAAATACTCCTTCAGCAGCATCAGAGCATACATACCTGTCTTGAACTCCTTGGGATAAACTCTTTTTACATCCCAAAGCATCGGATTACTGAGCACTACACCCTTTTTGTATCTCTCAACGGATCCTGCCATGTGATCACACAGCGGAAGGATGACCCCCTGAGTTACGTTGATTGCAAAATTTTCCCTGGCATAGTCTATGATCTTCTCGCCAAGTTTGAAGTAATCATCAGGAATCTCGGTAAACAGCTGCTGGAACTTACTACTCTCCACAGAGTTACCCGGAATAAAAGTCCTCTCGACTTTTGCGCTGTCCAGTGCATCACCGGATTTTACTCCAAAACCGATACCTTTACCCTGACAGATCTTTTCAACTCCGTCCGTCCCCTGAACCAGAACCATGTTGTTGTTCAATGCTTTAATAACTTTCACTTTTTCCTCCATGGCTCTATAAACACAAAAAAAAGGCTTTCACGAAAATAAATCGGTTTACTATAGAATAACTAGTACATTTACACTATAACCCTCAAAATTTTCTGTGAGCCTTGCCTGCTTTACCAGTCACAAATCACAATTAACTAATAAGCATGGTATCATTCACTTAAAAAATTGTCAATATTGCACTAAAAGAAGTACCTTCCAAAATACACAAGTGGTATTTGTGCAAAATTCACAAACATTTCCTTTTGTATCTCAACTGCAATGCATCTTTCACTCTTTTTGATACCTGATGGTCAGATCACACTTCTCCTCTATGCCCATCCGCTCGATATAGATATCTGTCTTAGGTATCCACTTATCTATATAATCATCAAGTTCAGAGGTACCCTCTCGATCGATGACATTTTCAATCTGCTGCTTATACTCAACATCCATAAAGATCCTAAGATCATAGGGATCCCCGAAGTAAGGATTCAGGCAATAGGTGCCCTCTACGATATTAAGTCTTTTAGGCGGGATATCTCTGGAAAATTCCGCGTCAAAATCCATGGTATGATAGTTAAACGGACGATAATGTACCACTTCACGTCTCTCTATCACATCAAGCACCTCTCTCCTGAACCTCTCATAATCAACATTACCGCCAACTTCAAGCAGGCGTTCCCTGGTTCTCTGGTGCTTCTGCAGGTAGTAATCATCCATATGAAAAAGATTGCCGCCAAACTTCTCATGAAGATATTTTGAAATCGTTGTCTTACCTGCACCTGTACGCCCGTCAATCGCTATGATCAGGCAGTCATCACCTGTCCGGATAAGCTCTTCTATTGCTAAAACAGCAGGGAGAAATCTCTTCTGATTTCTCGCCTGCATTTGTCTCATATTACTCATGTCATTACCACATTGTACTTATTTTTAAACAATGCTTAAATCTTAGCGGTTTACCTCTGGTATGTCAAGGTTGAGAGACATGACTTCCTCACGGAGCTTCGCTCTCTGATCCTTGAGAAGCAGGTACTGATTGTACTTATAATAAGCCTCGTTGCCGCACTCTGATATGAACTTGAGACTATAGAAGCCTGCATTCAGATCACTCAGGAAGATAACCAGCTCCTGTCCCTCGCCGAAGGTCTCAGTTATAAACGAAAAAGCATTGGTGAGGTGGTTTCCTGCTGCCTTTATATCTGAAAGTCTCTTCTGCTCTCTGTCAGTGAACCACTGCTTTGCACTCATAAACACATCTTCTCCGCTTCCTTCAACAAGCATCAGCCGGCTTTCCAGTTCTTCCAACGCAAGCAAAGTTTTCTTCTGAATCCTTTCCTGATAATGACTCAGCATATGTGCTTTCATTCCTCTTTCCATCTGAAGCTTCAGGTAATCATGACCTGTTTTCAGGATGTCCAGGAGATTTCCGGCAGCAGCTCTTTCATAACCTCCTGCAGTAGCCTGGACTGCATCCTTCAGTTTCTTTACTTCAGCAAAAACACTTCTCTCTATGTCAAGGTTCTCTGCGTAATATCTGAATTCGTGATTCAGTGTATCGATCATAAGACCGAGAAGTGACAGCTTCTCATCAAATGGCGCACTCACCAAAGAAGTTATATCCTTCGGGAACTTTCCTTCCAGAATTTCCGGCACCTGATAGGTGATACGATACTTGTTGTAAAGCTCATAATAGGTAGCAAAATCTCTGGCTATTTCAGGATCCTCCAGATACTGCTGAACCAGATTTCTCGTGATAGGAAGTCCCATGTCTTCATAGACCTTTATGATACGGCTTAGATCCTCCCATCCGCGGGCAGTCACAAAATTCTTGCCTTCCACTCCGGCTTTCACTGAGTAAAACTTGTCTTTCTTGATTTCAAGATAAGCAAGAATTGCTCCGGATATATCCATTTTGTAGGCATATTCCTTCCACACCTTGAAATCCTCGAGGATGTCGATTTTCTTCACACGGTCCAGAGTAACGATATCAAAATCTCTTACAGACTTGTTGTACTCCGGAGGGTTGCCTGCCGTAACTATCACAAATCCCTCCGGCACACTATGAGAACCAAAGGTCTTGTACTGCAGGAACTGAAGCATGGTTGGTGCCAATGTCTCTGACACGCAGTTTATCTCATCAAGGAACAATATACCCTCCCTGATTCCCGATCTCTCAATCTGATCATAAATCGCCGCGATGATCTCAGACATGGTGTACTCCGTTACCGAGTACTCTTCCCCGCCATAGTTTTTCTTGCTTATAAACGGAAGGCCGATGGCAGACTGTCTCGTATGATGAGTGATGGTATATGACACAAGGTTGATGCCCAGCTCCTCAGCAATCTGCTCCATGATAGCAGTCTTTCCTATTCCCGGCGGCCCCATAAGGAGCACCGGTCTCTGTTTTTCAACAGGTATCCTGTAGGCCCCTGTCTCATCCTTCAGAAGATAAGCTCTTACTGTATTTATAACTTCCTGTTTTGCTTCTTTAATATTCATTTGTTTTACCTTTATCTTATATTTATGACGCGACTGTCCAAATCAATACTATCTCATGCTTTATTCTTTCAGATACAGCTTCATGGCCCAGTCCGGTACTTCTTTGTCATTGATGTCTGCGAGTGGATCAAATACAAATGCCGTATCATAATCCGTCGGTTTTTCAGGAAACTTTCCATAACCGTCTGTAAAATACATCATTCCCTTAAGGTCGGGTATCTCCCGGCTCTTACGAAGTTTCTCCACGTATCTGAATACAGGTCTCAGGTCTGTGCCATATCCGCCTTTTACGCTGAAGTTCTCTGCATACTCTTCGATTTCTTCAGGCGCATTGAGCGTTATATCCTTCTGCACCTGATCATCACATTCAATTATATGCACCCTTATCTTTTGGAAAAAGTTAGCCCTGTTTCTGAGCAGGGCTGCGGTCTCATTCAGAAATTTCTGCACCTGATCTTCTTTTGTTGAAGCCGATGTATCGATGGCGATAACAAGATCAGATATGCGCCTGTCTTCGCAGAACTCATTTTCCTCAATGAGTGGCATGTTTCCGTAAACCTCCATGCCATAATTATAGTATCCATAATCAAAACTCTCAGGGTCTATCCTGGTTTCCTCACGAAGTATGGTGAGTTTCCTCAAAAACTCTCTGAAATCCGTCTCTTTACGATACTGTGCAGCGAGAATCCATGCAAGGCTTCCCATCTCCTCCGATGCCTCTGCTCCAAAGGTCTCAAGCTCGGTCTTCATCCTCTCCGCGGTATCCTGCCAGTTTTCATCCAGCTCCTCTTTGGAAATCTCCTGCATAAGCCCTCTTGCAGTCCGGCTATCATCGCCATCATTCCGGATTCTTCCCCTGTCTCTGTTTCCGGCACTACCATCACCGGAATTTCTATCCCGGTCATCCTCCTGAGACGTATTCCTGCTGCCGGAATCTCCCCCGCTATCTGATGATGAAGTACCGCCTGCATTTAAACTATCCTGAGATTCCTCCCCGGATGCCCCTTCCTGCGGCTTCATATCCTTCAGAAGTTCCGGAGGGATACTGTCTTCCCCACCGGAATCATTTCTTCCTTCTTCTTTATCTTTCTCATTTAACTTCTGCCAGAACTGGTGGTCACATCTGTGAAACTCCTGAATCAGAAGCTGTCTTGTATCAAAATCCAGATTTATCTGCTTAAGATAATGATATATCCTTTCAGATGTCAACACCTTGCATTCGGCCTTTAAACGTTCATACCACTGCTCTCTGAAAGGGTACGCAGGACGGTTAATGATATCGTAATCCATGGAATCCAGCACCGACTCTACCTGAATATCTGCTGCAAGTCCCCAAAGCTCCTCATCCTCATACTGATCCGATGTGAACATGTGCCTGAAGATACAATGAAGCACGATATGAAGATACAGCCTGTCCAGCTTCTGCGGGCTCTCTATAAAAAGATGAAACACAAAAGTCGGATTATAATGTATAGTCCTCGCATCCGTACCTATGCTCTGAGTTCTTAAGTCCATGGTATAAGGAAGACTATCCAGCGCCCTTCCCATAAATCTCATGGCAAGATACAGTTCTGTTCTCGCTTCTGTAAGTATTCTGTTTCCAAAATCCCTGAGGTCCTGATGAGACTTCATTAGTTTCTGTTCTGCCATTTTGATTTCCTTTTTGTAAAATTTCTGCTGTCATCAAAGTTCAAATGTCTCCGGTCCGAATCCGTTTCCACTGAACCTATAATCCATGAGAAGGGCTGAAATCGTAATTGCGCCTTCCTTTGCCGAAGCTTCCAATGCCGGTGCGATGGCCTCAGGAGATATAAGCTTTTCATCAACCATAAACCTTATCCTCTCCTCGGTTATCGCCTTATCCTGAGGGATAAACCTAAGCTCGCCTTCATGCCCAAATCTTTCTGCCTTATATCCCATGATGAGACGCGGAAGTATCTCCGGGCTCTTTTCACGCAGATACTCCTCATATTCTCTTCTCACGTCCATCCCCAATCTGTAGGGATACATGAGCCTTCCGAAAGCAGCATTAACGGCGCTGGCCGGTTCATCATAGGTGAATCGCTGAAATTGCCTGTCGTAGCCCGAAAAGTCAATCTCTGTTCTGGTCACTAGCTGGCGAGTGTTATATCCCGATCCTTCTATATGTTCATGGAAAGCCCGGCTGAAAGTATCTTCCTCATAGTTGTCTGCGTAGGATGGAAATGTCAATGCCGCGGTGACCATCACCTGTTCTTTAGTGTTTCCGTTTCTGTCAGTAACATTAACCCGCTGCACTGCTCTCGGTGGAAGTGAGCTCAATACCTCATCTGCTCTCAGATGCTCTGCATCCACCGGAAAATGTATAAGTACCGGCACCATGGCATCACTGTCACCTATCAGTTCCTTAAGCAGTCTGAAATTACTCTTCTTATAAAAAGTTATCTCAACTTCCTGAAGCTCCTGACACTGACGGATAGCTCCATCATAATAATCGACAACATTGTCCGAAAGACTAAGATAATGCAGATGATGACAATTGTGAAATGCATACGGGCGAATCTTCATTATGCTGTCCGGCAGAGTGATGCTCTCCACATCATGTCTTGAGGCAAATGCTCTGTTGCTGATCTCTGTCACAGGTATCCTGCGCGGTTCACTGTCTCCACCGGCCTTACCGAAGCTGGTTGAAGCTGCATCCTCCAATATATATTCCGGTATGTTCACCTTCTTTATCTCACCGTCAAATCCGGTTATCGCGGCAAATGTCTTGCCCTTTTCTGTTTTTACTTCATAATTTAAAGCCATAGTTTATCAACCTGTCTTCTAAATAAAATACATATTGTATTATCATACCATCTCATAATATGCAAATTAAACCCACGAAACTTACAATACATGTCAACATCCGTCATTAAGTTTCTGCAGAAATCATCATTTTATAATTATTCCACAAGGAAAGCATAAAATTTTTAAAAATTTACAAGAAAATCGCACATATATATAGACAAAAAATAAACATTCATGTATTATAAATTGCGCACTAGCAAAACACGCGTAATAAAATTGTACAAAAGGAGTTCGGATATTATGAAGAGAAATATAATATCTATCGCAGCAGTAGTAGCTGCACTTTCTATGACAGCATGTGGTTCAAAATCCACAACAGAAACAACAACAGCCGCACCCGCATCAGAAGCAGCTGTAACAGAAGCCGCTGCAACAACAGCCGCTCAGGAAGCACAAGGCGAGATTAAAAAGGGTGAAGCAGAAGGCTTCGGCGGCAAAGTTACAGTAGAGCTTACAGTGGAGGGCGGAACCATCACTGATGCAGTAATCACAGGTGCCGATGAAACTCCGACAGTTGGTGGCGCTGCTCTTGAAGAGCTTAAAGCTCAGGTAATCGCAGCAAACGGTCCTGAAATTGATGGTGTATCAGGTGCAACTATCACATCAAACGCTGTTAAAATGGCAGTAGCTGAAGCAATGGGTGTTGAGATTGAAGAGCCTGAGACAAAGGCTCCTGCTATGGCTCAGCCGGCAGCTATCGTTCCTGTTGAGGGCGGCATCCAGATGGGTCAGGTTATCACAGCCGCTCACGGCAACAAGTGCTTCACACAGGCTACAGCAGTTGTTCAGGGCGATGTAATCATTGCAGCTTATATCGACGAGTACCAGTTCGGTGATCCTGCAGATGTAACAGCAGTTCCTAATGCTGACGACAAGGATAACTTCGGTGCAGGTTTTGCCGATGGCAAGGTTCTCTACAGTAAGAGAGTAAATGCTGAGATGTACAGCAAGAATATGGCAGAGAAGGCAGGCAGCACTGTAAAGCTTAACGAAAACTACGACGAGATTCAGAAGTTCGCAGTTGGTAAGACAATCGACGAGCTTATGGCCTACAAGGGTGACGACAAGGCTGTTGATGCAGTAAGCGGCGCTACTCTTCAGGATACAGGAAACTACCTTGCAGCTATCGCTGAGGCAGGAAAGATTGCTCAGAGCACACAGGCTGTAGAATTCAATGGTTCAAGTGAAGACCTCACTCTCAAGATGGTTCAGGGGGCAGCTCACGGCAACAAGTGCTTCTCAACAGCTGCTGCTCTTACATATGGTGACAAGATCCTCCTTTCATGGATCGATGATTTCCAGTTTGGTGCCGCTCAAGACGTAACTGGCGTTCCAAACTCTGACGATACAGAGAACTTTGGTGCAGGCTATGCAGATCCTGAAAATGTTCTTTTCTCCAAGAGAGTAAATGCTGATTACTATTCTAATCTCATGAACTCAAAGGCCGGCGCTACAGTTCGTATCGATGATAACTATAACGCAATACAAAACCATGTAAACGGCATGACAATAGCTGATGCAGAGGCTCTTGCAGGTCAGGGCGAAACAGCCGTAGACGCTGTAAGCGGTGCTACACTTCAGGACACTGCCGGTTACGTTGGTCTCATTGTAGAGGCAGCTAAGTAATCAGATATATTAATCCGATATATTTTACATATTCAAATCCTCATAACAAAACCCGTTGCAGACCACAAAATCTGCAACGGGTTTTTGATTTCAAGTGACATTTTGATATTAATGATGTGAGTGTCAAAAGTATTTGCCACTCACTTATGATGCGCAGCACGCACACATTCGTGTGCAATGTGCTGCTGAACACTCATAACTCCCGTCCTTTTGCTGTGCAAAACGACT
>DGVW01000113.1:60697-63599 GCA_002396005.1 Oribacterium sp. UBA4274 | reverse complement strand
ATGGCCGGTGCCAAGCAGTATCATAAGAAACCGATAGATATCGCCCAGGATGTGGTAGAGAAGCTTAAGGATATGAAAAGAGAAGAGGTCCTTATGTTCTCAGAGGTTTCTGCAGTAATGCCTGGATTCATAAACATTAATCTGTCACAGGAGCTTGTGCAGAAGTACCTTAATGAGATGACTTTCCATGAGGATCTGGGACTTGATGCTCATGAGGGTAAGAAGATCATCGTAGATTACGGCGGAGCTAATGTTGCAAAGCCTCTTCACGTAGGACATCTTCGTTCTGCTGTTATCGGTGAGACCATCAAGCGTATGGCCAAGCAGCAGGGTAATGAAGTTATCGGTGATGTTCACCTGGGTGACTGGGGATTACAGATGGGACTCATCATTGCGGAGCTTGAGGACAGAGGTCAGCTTGATGAGGAGCTTAATATATCTCAGCTTGAGGAGATCTATCCTTTTGCTTCAAAGAAAGCAAAGGACAAGAATGAGGACGGAACACTTGTGAACCCTGAGTTTGCTGAGCGTGCACACGAGGCAACAGTAAAGCTTCAGGAGGGGGATCCTAAGTACCGTGAAGTCTGGAAGAGAATCATGGCTGTTTCAGTAGCAGATCTCAAGAAGAATTATGGAAATCTGGATGTACACTTTGATCTCTGGAAGGGTGAAAGTGATGCACAGCAGTATATTCCTGGACTTATACAGGATCTCATCGACAAGGGACTTGCCTATGAATCACAGGGTGCATTGGTTGTAGATGTAAATGAGCCTGCTGATCCTAAGGAGATACCTCCATGTATGGTGCGTAAGTCAGATGGCGGAGCACTTTATGCAACATCAGATTTAGGAACTATCATTGAGCGTGAGAAACTCTATCAGCCGGATGAGTATATCTATATTGCTGACAGCAGACAGTCTCTTCACTATACACAGTTCTTCAGAGTTGCCCGTAAGGCAGGTTATGTAAAGCCTGAGGAGACACTTAAGTTCATAGGTTTCGGTACTATGAATGGTAAGGATGGTAAACCGTTTAAGACTCGTGAGGGCGGTGTACTTCGTCTGGAGACTCTTATCAAGGAGACAACGGACAAGGTACTTGAGCGTATTCGTGAGTCACGTGGTGATGAGATGTCTCAGGAAGAGGCAGAGAAGATTGCAGGACTTGTAGGACTTGCAGCACTGAAGTATGGTGATCTTAGCAATCAGGCCACCAAGGACTATATCTTTGATCTTGATAAGTTCACTTCATTTGAAGGAAACACAGGACCATATATCCTTTATACTATCGTTCGTATAAGCTCTATCATTCGCAAGTTCATGCAGGAGCAGGGAGTTGGAGAAGATGTTGATGTTGCTGACTACATTAAGAACCATGCGGTTGAGTTCGATATCCTTCCGATAGAGGATAAGAGCGGACGCAGCCTTGAGACACTCCTTACGAGATATCAGGATGAAATAAACGGTGCATGGAAGGATCTTGCTCCACATCGTATCTGTTCATATATCTACGAAGTATCTAACGCCTTCAACAGCTTCTATCACGATGTGAAGTTCCTGAGTGAGCCGGACGAAGCCAAGAAGAAAGGCTATATGGGACTCCTGATGCTTACCTGGAAAACACTCAACACCTGCATCAATACCCTCGGATTCACCGCCCCGGAAAGGATGTAAGAGTGTCGGAGTTTTTCATCAGAAAAACTCCGACCGACATGGCCAGAGCTCTGCTCTGGTCCCGAAGGGATCAAGTTCGGCCTACCTTGGGCCGAATTTGACCTGGCGGAGCGCAGCGGGTACGGCCAAGTAAACAGTTTTTCATCAGGAAAACGACCACCGACATGGGGTTCCAAAACGCAGTTGAATGCGTTTTGAAATCTCGCAAAGCGAGACGAGATTTTGAGACAAAATCTCGCCAGGAACGGACGAAGTATTTCCGAAGAAATACTCCGTCCTGCGCAGCGGGTACGGCCAAGTAAACAGTTTTTCATCAGGAAAACGACCACCGACATGGGGTTCCAAAACGCAGTTGAATGCGTTTTGAAATCTCGCAAAGCGAGACGAGATTTTGAGACAAAATCTCGCCAGGAACGGATGAAGTATTTCCGAAGAAATACTCCGTCCTGCGCAGCGGGTACGGCCAAGTAGACAGTTTTTCATCAGGAAAACGACCACCGACATGGCAGTTCAATAGTCATTAGCTAACATAACAAGGAGATGTTTATGAAATACTTCATCGCAAGCGACATACACGGCTCATCATACTGGTGCAGAAAAACTCTCGAAGCTTTTGATAAAAGCGGTGCAGAACGTATGATACTGCTTGGTGATATACTTTATCATGGCCCTAGAAACGATCTTCCTAAGGACTATGCACCAAAAGAAGTTATCGCGATGTTAAATCCTTTGAAAAACCGTATTTGGGCTGTACGTGGCAACTGTGAAGCGGAGGTCGATCAGATGGTACTGGATTTTCCGGTGTTGGCTGATTATGCGATTCTGGCACTTAACGGTCATACCATCTTTGCTACTCATGGACATTTGTTTAATGAGGAAAAATTGCCTCCGTTGATGGACGGGGACATTCTCCTGCATGGACATACACATCTTCTTAAGGCTGAAAAGCTGGAAAGGGACGGAGTGAGTTTTTATCACCTGAATCCAGGCAGTACATCCATTCCAAAGGGAGGAAATCCCCATACATTTGCTGTTTTGGATGGAGATATATTCACTGTATATGATTTTGATGGTAACATCGTTACAGATATAACTATCCTTTGATAGTGCTTTTAATAGACTGAAAGAATTGTAAAAATAAAGGCAGAGCCGTGGTTTTTACTCCTGGAAGCTTGATCCCAGGGTACACAACCATGAATCTGCTATTTTTATGATGTAAGGGTCAAAA
>DGVW01000113.1:0-60631 GCA_002396005.1 Oribacterium sp. UBA4274 | reverse complement strand
CGTTGATTTGAGACTTTATGACCCGTTTATGTTTCCATTTTAAAACGATGATTATACCGGTTTGATTTTTCGTAGATTTAAGTGAGCATGGAGGGATGCGTTGTTATAAAGAGCAATTGGTTTTTATAGGCAGAATGATCTTCAAATGAAACACATTTCCTTCAGCATAGGTGTTTAAAGCCCCTTCAAATTTATCTACCAGCATTTTGATGCTTTTGATACCAAATCCATGTCCGCTTTCATTGATCTCCCTGATAGGAAGGTTATCCCTGAATACTATCTCTCCCTCATAATAGTTCCATATATGTATGATTACTGAATCTCCAAATTTCTTGAGACTTACATCTATCAGACGCTTGTCAGAATCTGATACTGTAGCTGCTCCGGTTCTTGCATTGTCTATGGCATTGGCAAAAAGAAAATACAGAGACATGCTGTCGTAGGTACCGAGAGAATCCGTGTAGCTGACACAGTTAAAACGGATATTTTGCTGTTTGCAAAGTGTGTACATATTTCTTAATAGAACATCTAAAACATCATTGCCTGTTTTTACCAGTGGTGAAAAACCTTCAATAGAATCTCTGATGGGAGAAAGGTCAGGTATATCAAGCCTGTTTTCATTTGCCAGACTTTCGATCCGGTTTAACATATGTTTCAGGTCGTGAGTCTGAATGTTGGTGAACTGCACCATGGCTTTCCACTGTTCGTATTGCTTTTCGGAAGCGGATAAAAGTCCTTTTATAACCTGCGACTCGGTTTTTTCTTCCTGCCATTTAAAGAGATAAAGCTGAATAGAGAGAGCAAGTGCACAACAGACTATGGCATATATGCATGAAGCAATCTCGTAGTATATGTTATATGAAATGTGATCTACGATAAGTCTGTTTACGCCAATACAGGTAATGATGATCGTAATGGTTAATGCATTAAGACCGATAGAGTTCCGTTCAAAATGAAAGTTTTTGGCGACTAACAGGAAAACTATCAGATAAACGGTGAAGAAAACAAGAACTTCTAAAACTATAGGTAAAATAATAAAGGAAGCAGTAATCCGTTTGATAAAAGGGATAAAAGCGATCAGTACGGTAAATTTGTTGGCTATATGCTGTGTTGCGACGCCGTTTATGCAGGAAGATATGATTGAAAAGGCATTACCATCGTATGAAAGAAGGGCAATGCCAACAGAAATACCAATGATAACAAGAAGTATAGAAAACCTCCCAATGAAAGAAGGAGAACTATATATATCTATGTGATATACAATAAGTAAAGAAAGAATAAGCAGAAAGGGAAGCTTCAAAAAGAAATATTTCCTTTTCGTACATGACTGCAGATATAGCAGTTCTGCAATAAAAATTTCCAGAAAATAACCTACTGATGTAAAATTGTTTATCCAGGATTCGTACATGTGCTCAGCCTCCAAGGTATAAATTTAGTTGCTCTAAAAATGATTTTTTCTTGGAACGTCCTATTTTGATCATATCAGTATCTACTTTAATTTCATCTCCATACAATCCGCTTACATAGGAAAGATTGACCAGAACTGAAGCACTGCATCTGGCAAAATCACATCCTGAAAGCTCAGTTTCTCTTTCACTTAGTCCACCATAGGAATCAATGATGCCATTTACAGTGTGAAATATCAGATCATGTCCCATGACTTCGATATACATGATGTCTGTGGAAGATAGAATGTGAGTTCCTCTTTTATCCTTTACTTTAACAGGCTGACCCTTTCTGCTCTCTAAAAGACGCATGGCTTTATCGAGTTTTACAGAAAGATTGCTGTAACTGATAGGCTTCAAACAGTAGTCCAAAGCATCAACCCCATAGCCTTCCGGAGCATACTGAGGCATATTGGTTACAAAAAATAAAAGGACAGTGTTGTCGATGAGACGGAGCTTTTTGGCTGCCTCCATACCATTTAAAAATCCCTTGCCAAGGTCAACATCCATAAAAACGATATCAAATGCCTTTTTATAATCATCTAAAAAACTCTCTGCCTTGGAATATATTTTGGTATCAAAAGAAAATTCCTTTTCACTGCCATATTTTTTCAGGCAACTGTCAAGGAATGAAGAATAATCTGTATCGTCTTCTATAATAGCAATTCTGAACTGTTTCATAACTCTATTCTACAGCATGGATTATGCAATGTAAATTATGCTGTTAAAACTGTCGTTTATTCCATGTAGATTGAAAACAAAGGGTGCAACTTATAATATTTAACCATATGAAGGAGATTTGTTATGAGAAAAACCTACAACATTAACAATTCATGGAACTTCTCTATCGCTGGAAAAGAAGAATCCATAGTCAATATTCCGCATACATGGAACAATATCGATGGTCAGGATGGTGGAAATGACTATCTGAGAACCATTGCAACATATAAAAAGAGATTTGAATGCCCTACATTTGATGCTGATAGTGAAGATGTATATCTGGAGTTTGATGGTGTAAATTCGGAATGTGATGTTTTTTTAAATGAGAACCAGATATTAAGACATGAAGGTGGTTATTCAACCTTCAGAAAAAATATAACGGAGTTTCTGAAGTCCGGTGACAACGATCTGCAGGTTACAGTGGACAACAGACCAAATACAAAAGTTTATCCACAGAAAGCGGATTTCACCTTCTATGGAGGGATATACAGAGATGTGAAACTCATCGTGGTAAACAAAGAAAGATTTGATCTTGATTATTTCGGAGGGAAGGGTATCAGGGTAACAGCTTCACCTGTCGAAAGATATAAAAAAGCGAGAGTTTCAGCGGATATGTGGCTGAACACTGGCAGAGGAGATGTTAATGTTTACATCCTGGATTTTGATAACAAGATAGTTTGTGAGGATACAGTACATATTTCTGAAAAGAAGTGCCGGTCAGACTTAATCATAAATGACGTTCATCTTTGGGATGGCATAGAAGATCCGTATCTATACAGATTGAAGGCAGAACTTGTAATCGATGAAGAAGTTTTAGATGAGGTTGAGACACGATTCGGTGTAAGGGACTTTCATTATCATCCAAAGTCCGGTTTTTATCTCAATGGCAGAAAGTATCCTCTGCACGGAGTCAGCCGACATCAGGATAGAAAAGGTGTTGGTAATGCCATAACGGATGAGATGCACAAAGAAGATATGGACCTTATCTGTGAGGTTGGGGCAAATACCATAAGGCTTGCTCATTATCAGCATAGTCAGACATTTTATGATTTATGTGATGAAAGAGGCATGATTGTCTGGGCAGAGATTCCATACATCTCAGAGCATATGCCTGATGGAAGGGCCAATACTCTGAGCCAGATGAAAGAACTCATCATTCAAAACTATAATCATCCGTCTATTGTATGCTGGGGAATTTCAAATGAGATAACCATATCTACTAAAGATTATAAAGATATGTTGGATAACCATAGGGTGCTCAACGACCTGTGCCATGAGATGGATAAATCAAGGTTTACTACCCTTGCCTGTTATGCGATGTGCGGTCCGTTTAATAAAGTTGCACATATCACGGATACCGTCAGTTGGAACCTGTATCTTGGATGGTACGTTCCCGGCCTTTTCTTAAATGACCTATGGATGAGATTTTTCCATTTTGTATTTCCAAACAGGAGTCTGGGCTACTCCGAGTATGGGTGTGAAGGAATGCCAAATCTTCATTCGGAGAGACCAAGGAGAGGGGATCATACTGAAGAGTATCAGGCTATATATCACGAATATATGCTCAGATGCTTTGAAAGAAATCCGTATATGTGGGCGACTCACGTATGGAATATGTTTGATTTTGCAGCTGATGCGAGAAATCAGGGCGGAGAGCCGGGGATGAATCATAAGGGGCTTGTGACCTTTGACAGAAAAACTAAAAAAGACAGTTTCTATCTCTATAAAGCGTGGTGGAGTAAAGACCCTTTTGTTCACATCACTTCCAAGAGATTTAAGGACAGAACCTCTGAAAAAATCGTCGTTAAAGTATATTCAAACCAAAATGAAGTGACTCTCTATAAGGATGGGAACAAGTTAGAAACAAAACAAGGTCGTCATGTATTTGAATTTAAGACAACTTTATCGGGAGACAGTGAATTTATGGCTGTGAGTGGTGCATGCAATGACAAGGCAGAATTCAGAAGAGTCAGTAGACCAAATCCTGAATACACATTGACGGATGCAGGAGATAAGGGAGCTAACTGGACAAAATAAGACGGGAGAAAAGTCATGGCAGAAACATTAACAAAAGATGATGGAATAAACAGAGCAAAACTATATCAGTTAGTGCTTTTTCCACTTAATAACGGAGCAACCAATGTTTATTACGTTTTGGTTCTTGCTTATATCGCAACCTTTGGATCCAATGTTCTGGGACTTGGTGTTTTGTTTGCCTCAGTAATGGTAACAGGAATGAGAGTATTTGATGCATTTACAGATCCTGTTATCGGAGCGCTGATGGATCGAACAAATGGCAGATTTGGTAAGTTCAGACCATTTATGGCGATAGGAAATATCATAATGGCACTTAGCATCATTTCGATGTACATGCTGACACCTATGATTCCGGAAAACATGATGGGTTTAAGGTATGTTTCCTTTGTGGGGTTATATGCGATATGGGTGATTGGATATACATTCCAGACATCATGCACAAGAGCAGGGCAGACAGTTCTCACTTCTGATCCTGATCAAAGACCATTGTTTACTATATTTAACACTGTGGGATCTCTTGCAGGAATGGGAGTGATGCAGTTTCTTGCTCCGATTATAAGAGCCAATGTTGCTGATTACTCAAGCCCGGAGTTCTACAGATTTTTAACGCCTATAGGAATTACGGTTTCAATTATTCTGACGATTCTTGCAATAGTAGGAATCTGGGAAAAGGATAACCCCAAATATTTCGGAATCGGCGGCAGCAAACAGGGTAAGGTAAAGATTTCTGAATACATAGAGATCATCAGAAACAATGGTCCTATGAAGAGACTTATGATAGCCGGTGCAGGATGTAAGCTGGCATTGTCTATCGCTACCAATACAACGGTTTTATGTATGCTGTATGGCTGCATGATGGGAAACTACGATGGCTTATATCTTCCTATGATGATCGTTGGATACATATTCTCGATTCCATTTTTTGCTTTAACTGTAAGGACGAGCCAGAAAAAAGGTCAGAGAGCATCACTTTTAAGATATGTAACTCTTGCACTTGTATGTTACATTGGCGTTCTTGTACTTTTGATTGCCTGGAAACAGGGAGCGCACGGAGTTAACCTTTCGCTTATTTCAGATGGAAAGCTCCATGTCAATATCTATACGATATTGTTTATAGCATTTTTCGGTGTTGGATATGGTGCTTACTATTCTACGGCAGATATGCCCATACCAATGGTTGCAGATTGCTCGGACTATGAAACATACAGATCCGGAAAATTCATTCCGGGGATCATGGGAACACTCTTTTCTCTTGTGGATAAGCTGGTTTCCTCACTGTCAGCTACAGTTGTCGGCATTGCTGTCAGCCTGATAGGAATCAAGTCTCTTCCAACTGCAGAAACTCCCTATACATCGGGAATGAATGTAGTTGTTATCATACTTTTCTGCGTAGTGCCTATGGCAGCCTGGCTTGCCACGATCATTGCAATGAAGGGGTACATCCTTACGGGAGAAAAAATGAAGGAAATTCAGGAAGTAAATAAGAAACGTAAGGATGCTATTGCGGCGGGAATGTCACTACAGCAGGCTATGGAAGAGTATTAAACTAAAAAGGAGATTATGATGAAAAAGAAAAAACTGTTATGGAAAATCCTTGCAGGTATAACTGGTATACTTATGCTTGTGGTTGCCATAGGTACACCGATAGCTATACACTACGGTACCGTAATAAATTGGGCATTGGGAGTGGTTCCATACAAAACTATCAAAAGCAATGTAGAGGAAAATGTTGTATATTTCCCAAGTGAATTTGTAAAGAAAGATGCGGATGGAAAAACTCAGCTGACAACTTCAGGAAGCGAAGTTTACGATGATGCGGCTCTTGTAAAGGCAGGACAGGAGCTGTGTAATACAGTAACAGCAGAAGGAATCGCTCTAGTAATGAATGATGGACTCCTTCCTATGGATAAAGGCACCAAAGTAGGTCTGTTCAGTCAGTCTACTGTAAATCTTTTAACCTCAGGTACAGGTTCAGGAAGCACAGCTTCAACAGGTGAGTATACGTTTTTTACTTCTATGGAGCATGCAGGACTTGTGCCAAACAGTGCGCTTTGGAAGTTCTACAGTGAGGGAGCCGGTAAGGATTTTAAGAGAAGCGGACCTTCCATTACAAGCCCGGCTGACTATCTCATAAATGAAGTGAACTGGTCTGTACTTGAAAAAGACAGTACTTATGACAGTATGATAGACAATGATGTAGCTATCTTCAACGTATCAAGAGTTGCCGGAGAGGGTTATGACATTCCGAGTGGTCTTGACAATGCATTAACCAAGTCTGATCTTGGTTCCATAACAGCTACAGAAAACGGCATGGATGGTAATGGCTTAAAGCTCAATGCTGATGAGATGAGTGTACTTGAAGGACTTAGTAAGCTTAAGTCTGATGGAAAGTTAAAAGGTATCATTATAACCATCAATGCAGCCAATATGCCACAGGTTGATTTCCTGACACAGGATTATGGCGTAGATGCGGTACTTGTGATTTCAACAACCGGTGAATGTGGAATCGATTCTCTGGGAGCTATCCTTACAGGAGACATCACTCCATCAGGACATCTTGTAGATACAATCTGCTATGATAACACCAAGAATCCTGCCATGATGAACTTTGGTGAGCATCAGTATGCGAATTACAGAGAGGATTATCTTGAAAAGGTAAAGTCAGGTTCTATTCCTGAAGCCTATATGAACCAGATGAACTATCAGGTTTATCAGGAAGGAATCTACATCGGCTATAGATATTATGAGACAAGATATGAAGACTATGTCATGCAGACCGGAAATCCGGGAGAGTATACATATGGAGATATAGTAGCATTTCCTTTTGGCTATGGACTTTCATATACCGATTTCGACTATTCTGATTATGAAATCACAGAGGATGAAAAGAGTGTTACTGTAAATGTTACAGTTACAAATAAAGGAGAGACAGCCGGCAAGGATGTTGTAGAAGTTTACTTCCAGTCACCTTATACAGATTATGATAAGCAAAATGGTGTAGAGAAGGCTTCTGTTGAGCTCTGCGGATATGACAAGACAGAAAGTCTGGAGCCTGGTCAGAGCGAAAAAGTTACTATAACTATTCCTAAGGAGGAACTTGCATCTTACGATTCTAACAATGCAAAGACATATATCCTTGATGATGGAGATTATTACTTTACATTAGCCAACGGTGCTCATGAGGCTGTTAACAACATTCTTGCTGCAAAAGGTTTTACACCAGAGAACACAGAAAATAGAATGGATGCCGAAGGAAATGCTGAACTCGTAAAGACCATAACAGTATCAGCCTTTGATAAAGAGAGCTTTTCCCATGCGGCAGCAACAGGTGCGGATATCACAAACCAGTTTGATGATGTTGATATCAACAAGTATGATGAATCCCAGAAGATCACATATCTCACCAGAAATGACTGGACAGGAACATATCCTGAGAACTCTGTAGTTCTCAATATGACAGATAAGATGTTTGAGGAAGTTCAGAGTGATTATTTCCCTGAGATCGAGAAGGTTAATCAGGACGACTATAAGATGCCGGTGTTTGGTGCAAATTATGGTCTCAAGCTGATCACATTGAAGGGTGAGGCTTATGACAATCCTATGTGGGATAAGCTTCTTGATCAGATGTCATACGAAGAGATGAAGAATCTTCTTATCAGAGGCGGACACACTACAGCAGCCGTTAACTCGATTTCCAAGCCTGCAACATCAGATCAGAACGGTCCTACAGGATTTGGAACTACTTTCGTAGGTGGCGGTAAGGGTACTTCATATCCTTCAGCCAGCATGCGTGCACAGACATTTAACGATGAACTTGTTACGAGAGTCGGTGAGCTCATCGGTGAGGATGGATTACATTCACATATTTCAGGAATCTACGGATTTGGTATAAATACACATCGTTCTCCATACTCAGGAAGAAACTATGAGTACTATTCAGAGGATCCATTTATAGCCGGATCGATTGGAACAAATGAGTGTCAGGGAATACAGTCAAAGGGTATCATAGTTTATGAGAAGCATTGTTTCTTAAATGATCAGGAAACACATAGAGAAGGCGTTGGAACATGGAGTAACGAACAGGCTATAAGAGAAATCTACCTTGATGCCTTTTCAAAGGTGCTGAGATCTGATAAGGGACATGCCAAGGCTATAATGACTGGTTTCAACAGACTCGGAACTACCTGGAATGGTATGCATTCTTATATTAAAAATGTTGTAAGAGGCGAGCTTGGTTTTGATGGATTTACGATAACTGATGCAGACAGTGATAATGAAGGCATCATCTGTGTAAGCTACATGTATGCGCCAAGAGCAGTCAGCACAGGAACAGATATGTATGATGGCCTTTATGACAACCATGGTCGTACCAGTCAGCTTGATGAATATAAAAATAATGCTTATGTAATGAGCAACCTGAGAGAGGCATGCCATCGTATCTGCTACGCTGTTGTAAACTCATCAGCCATGAATGGTATTTCTTCAAATGATATCGTTGTTTCGGTTCTTCCATGGTGGCAGAAGGCACTTTATGCACTTATTGCAGTTTTTGCGGCACTTTTTGCAATTTGCATCTTTATGCTTGTCAGAAAACCAAAGGAAGTTGAAGAGTCAGCTGAAACTACAAAGAAAAACACGACTTCCGGTAAGACAGTTGCCATAGTAGCTGTAATTGCAGTTGCTGCAGTGGTAGTTTTGGCCGTATCAAAGCTTGGAACTGGTGGAAGTGTAAAGGATTTTGAAGTACAGTCAAATGGTGATTTCAGCTTCAGCGCCACAGACAACAGTTATGTGATAAAAGTATATAAGGATGAGGATGTTCATGATGGAGCATTGGCAGATGGAGCAGAAGTGCTGGGTTCACAGTCTGCTAACGGCGGTTCCGGCAATCTGAACTGTGTGCCTTTCGGAGAAGGTTACTCAGTGGTCCTTTATGAACTTGACGGTAATTACAATGAGAAACAGGTTGCTCTCATCAGTGGATTCAGGAAGGGCGGTGTACTTACTGCACCAAAAGCAACTTATCAGCCGGGCATCCCTTATATTCACACAGTGGATAGAATTGAAATTGACCTTGCAGATGCTCTTGCCAGTGAGGCTATAACAAGTTATCAGGTAGAGACTTATCTTGATGAAGCACTTACACAGAAAGTTGAAAGCGGATGCGGAGTGGTAAAACCTGTAATTGAAGATGGTAAGCTTACAAACAACTATCTTGAATTTACTCCTGAAGTAGGTAATACATATTATTTCAGAATCAAGGCTCTTGCTGATGAAAAATCAGGGGCAGAGGAGTCTGAATGGGGTGAAGTAACAAGCTTTGCCGCAATGGAGTGATAGTCGAAAAGGATTGCCGCAGACATAAATCCCCAGGGATCGGTAGAGATAAGGAGGTCGCTGCACTGATTAGTGCAGCGGCTTTTTGCGTCTGGTTTCATAGGCATTTATTGATTCCTGCTTTTAATAGCAGTTATGGATAAAGAGCAATTATGTGCAAGTTTTACCTAAATGTGTTCAAAATTGCTGTTTTATAGTGCAGTATTGATAATAAATTGCTGTTTTGATATGATGTAAGCGGTGACAATGTTAAGGCTTTAACAAAATGCAGCACTAATTTGTTGTGTTTTGAATAGCGATTCTTTTTAATCTGCATGTTTCACCATAGTTTTGATCTACATACGGTGGGGTTATTGACCGTAAATCATATCTTAAAATCAAAGGAGATGTAAAAAATGGCTAACAGATTTATCTTGAACACAGTTTCTTATCATGGCAAGGGTGCCATCAATGAAATTCCGGGTATCGCTGAGAGAGAAGGATTTAAGAAGGTGTTTGTATGCTCTGATCCGGATCTTGTAAAATTCGGAGTAACAAAGAAGGTTACAGATTTACTTGATAAAGCAGGCATTGCATATTCTTTATATTCAGAGATCAAGCCTAATCCGACGATCAAGAATGTTCAGGATGGCGTTAAGGCATTTAAAGATGCCGGATGTGACTCAATCATAACAATTGGTGGCGGTTCATCCATGGACACAGCAAAGGCTGTAGGTATCATCATTACTAACCCTGAGTTTGAGGATGTACGTTCGCTTGAGGGTGTAGCTCCTACAAAGAATCATGCTGTAAAGACTATTGCTGTTCCTACAACAGCCGGAACAGCTGCAGAGGTTACCATCAACTATGTTATTACAGATGTTGAGAAGGTTCGTAAGTTTGTATGTGTGGACGAGCATGACATTCCTGAGTATGCAGTTGTAGATCCTGATATGATGTCATCTATGCCAAAGGGGCTTACAGCAGCTACAGGTATGGATGCACTTACACATGCCATTGAAGGCTATACAACCAAAGGCGCATGGGAACTTTCCGATATGTTCCATCTTGAGGCTATCAAACTTATTTCAAAGAGCCTTCGTAAAGCTGTTGCAAATGAAGCTGAGGGTCGTGAAGGCATGGCACTTGGTCAGTATATCGCCGGCATGGGATTTTCCAATGTAGGTCTTGGTATAGATCATGCTATGGCTCACACACTTTCAGCCCACTATGACACACCTCACGGGGTTGCCTGCGCTATGCTGCTTCCTATCTCCATGGAGTTCAATAAGGAGTATACAGGAGAACGCTTGAGAGAGATCGCAAGGGCGATGGGGGTTGAAGGCGTGGATCAGATGTCCAAAGAAGAGTATCAGGAAGCAGCCATCAATGCTGTAAAGAAGCTTTCAGAGGATGTTGGCATCCCTAAGACTCTTGACAAGATCAAGGAAGAGGATCTGGATCAGATCGCCACAGATGCTCTCAATGATGCCTGCTATCCGGGTAACCCACGTGAAGCTACCAAGGAACAGGTTATCGAGATGTTCCGTATGCTTATGGTGAAATAAACTATAAAGCATAATTTAAAACCATAATTTGACACGTCACGGAAGCTGTCATATATCGGGTGATAAAGCCTGATATATGGCAGCTTTTCGAATTTGATATGGGTAATGATGCTTTTTGTTTGAAATTTTGAAGACTTTCGTGATACAACTCTTGGAGTAATGCCGGATTTGCCTTATACTGAATATAAGTTGGATTTTAAGTATGAAAGTATGCATTTTTATAAAACAGTTCAGGGCAAAATGTATGATTCCACGGCCCGGTTAAACATCTTGGTGATATTACGATGCTTATATTTAAGAAAATGTAAAAGGTGTCGATATAACAGAGTGTGGAACTTTTAAAGATTATGGAGTAGTCACTATGAATGGTATAATTGAGAAAAACAAAAAAGAGATCACAGTAGATGCAGAAATTTCGGAGTTGGATACAGTCCTTGATTTTGTAAGTGAATATCTGGAAGAGATGGAATGCAGCATGCCGCTGAGAATTAAGATAAATGTTGCTGTTGAAGAGATTTTTGTAAATATAGCACATTATGCCTACAAAAAGATATCTCCGGATCTTAAAGGAAACGCACATATACTTGTATCCATGAATGAGGAACAGGATTCTGTTCAGATCATGTTCAGGGATAAGGGCATAGCCTATGATCCGTTGAAACAGGATGATCCTGACATCACTTTGAGCGCTGAGGAAAGGCAAATCGGCGGACTTGGTATCTTTATGGTGAAGAAATCCATGGATCAGGTTATGTATGAGAGAGAAGGAGATGAAAATGTCCTTCTTTTGGTGAAAAAAATAAAATAACAGGACTTATCGGAGGGAAGCCTTTTTGGCTTCTCTTTTTTGAACTGTGATTTCAAATATCCTGCAAAAGGTGATGCCGTTGTGTAGACAGAGGAAATGGATAATGAGCATCCACTGGTTAGAACATCATAGAATACGAATATAAGTAATTGACATATATACCCCGGGGTGGTATATTGATTGTACGATAAATAGGGGGTGGGGGTATATAAAACGATAATGGGAGGAAATCATGGAACAATATATAGTGACCGGAATGAGCTGCGCTGCATGTCAGGCGAGAGTTGAAAAGGCAGCCGGGGCTGTGCCCGGAGTAACAGAGGCCAATGTTTCTCTTCTCACCAATACTCTTGTGGTTTTAGGAGATGCAGACAAGGACGCAGTCATAAAGGCTGTTGAGAAAGCCGGATACGGTGCATCAGTAAAAGGTGCATCATCAAATGCTCTGGAGCGTACAAATGATAAGACAGCTTATAGTGCTGAGCTGAAAGCTCAGGAAGAAGCTTTAAAAGATCATGAGACGCCTGTTTTGAAAGGGAGACTTTTCAGATCCATAGTACTTCTTTTGATCCTTATGTACCTTTCCATGGGACATAATATGATGGGATTTCCGGTACCGGGTATACTTCAGAACAGCGTTGCCAATGCATTGACACAGATGCTTATAAGTATCCTTGTTATGTATATAAACAGGAAGTTTTTTATAGATGGTTTTCGGACACTTGTTGATGGTTCACCCAACATGGATGCACTCATAGCTCTTGGG
This sequence comes from Oribacterium sp. UBA4274, assembly GCA_002396005.1. GTDB lineage: Bacteria > Bacillota > Clostridia > Lachnospirales > Lachnospiraceae > Oribacterium. The sequence continues at coordinate 47,971 of DGVW01000113.1, read as the reverse complement.
TCCTCGGCATCATTTTTATATTCTCTTGTATCTCTTTACATCATGATTAATGCTTTGGGAAACAGGAATATGGAGATGGTACATCATCTTTCACATAATCTCTATTTTGAGACTGCAGCCATGATACCGACTCTTATTACTGTAGGTAAACTTCTGGAGGCTATGTCCAAAGGACATACTACGGATGCACTTAAAGGACTGATGAAGCTGGCACCTAAGACGGCAGTGTTATATAAGGATGGTAAGGAAATTGAGGTGGTCATAAGCGATGTACAGATCGGTGATGTATTTGCGGTTAGACCGGGAGAACAGGTGCCGGTAGACGGCATCATAGAAGAAGGCTCAATTGCCATTGATGAGTCTGCACTCACAGGTGAGTCGGTACCTGTGGATAAGACCGTGGGAGATGTGGTATCGGCGGCAACATTAAACCGGTCCGGGTATATCAGGGCAAGAGCAACAAGAGTAGGTGAAGATACAACGCTTGCACAGATTATACATATGGTTACGGATGCAGCGGCCACCAAAGCACCTATTGCAAGAATAGCAGATAAGGTTGCAGCGGTTTTTGTACCTGCTGTAATTGCGGTTTCGATAGTGACATTTTTTATATGGATGATTGCAGGTAAGGGTGTGGAGTTTTCTATTCCGAGAGCTGTCGCGGTTCTTGTCATATCATGTCCATGTGCATTGGGACTTGCCACTCCGGTTGCTATAATGGTTGGTAATGGTCTTGGAGCCAAAAATGGTATATTATATAAAACCGCAGCTTCACAGGAGCAGGCCGGACGTATAGACATAGTGGCTCTTGATAAGACTGGCACCATCACTTCGGGAGAACCGATGGTGACAGATGTTATTCCTATGGAAGGAGTATCGGGAGAGGATTTGTTGAGTCTGGCTGTTGATCTGGAACAAAAATCAGAGCATCCACTTGCAAGAGCAATTCAGAAATACGGTGAAGAACATGATATAAAGGTACATGAGGTTGAGGATTTTACAACATTACCGGGAAACGGTATCACCGCGGTTGCTGACGGTGTCACTCTTTTTGGCGGGTCAGAGAAGTTTATGACAGAAAGGTATGGAACTTCTCAGGATATAAGGAAGAATGCTGAGAATCTGGCGTCACAGGGGAAGACACCGCTTTTCTTTGGAAGAGGTGATAAGCTTTTAGGCATTATTGCTGTTGCGGACACTATAAAGGATGATTCAGCCGAGGCGGTCAGGGAGCTTATCGGTATGGGCATAGATGTCTATATGATAACCGGTGACAATGAACGTACTGCAAGAGCTATTGCTGAAAAAGCAGGCATTGAACATGTTGTAGCAGGTGTTCTGCCTGACGGGAAGGAAGAGGTTATAAGAGAACTTCAGAAGCGTGGAAAGGTAGCAATGGTTGGAGATGGTATCAATGACGCACCGGCACTTACCAGAGCGGATCTTGGCGTTGCAATCGGAGCAGGAACTGACGTTGCGATAGATGCGGCAGATGTTGTTATAATGAAATCAAAGCTTACGGATGCGGCAGCAGCCATAAGACTGGGACGCGCAACAATCAGAACAATCCATCAAAATCTTTTCTGGGCATTCTTTTACAACATAATCTGTATACCGCTTGCGGCAGGTTTCTACTCAGCGCTTTTCGAATGGAAATTTGAGATGAATCCGATGGTGGGGGCAGCAGCCATGAGCATTTCCAGCTTCACGGTTTGTATGAATGCTTTGAGACTGAACCTTTTTGATGTACACGATGCATCAGGAGACAGAAAGATAAAGAGAACTACAGCTGCAGATACTGCGGCTTTGGTCAATATAACATCTGAAAAAAAGGAGAACAAAAACATGACAGAGACAGTTAATATCAAGGGTATGATGTGCGGACATTGCGAGGCAACAGTAAAGAAGGCACTTGAGTCAATTGATGGTATCACAAGTGCAACAGTATCTCATGACAGTGGAACTGCTGTGATAGAGCTTTCAAAGGAAGTTCCGGAAGAAACAATCAGGCAGGCTATAACAGACAAGGACTTTGAGTTTGTTTCTATAAGCAAGTGATGACCTTATATCATTGAGATATACTATAGGAATACAGGACAAACTTTGGTTCTGATCAGTGAACCTGTAGATAAAGGCGAAAAAGATTAAAATACCGCTTGTGCTTTTGCATAAGCGGTATTTGCAGAATATAAACAAAATTTATGAGAACCATGATATGATGTAAGGGTCAAAAGTACCAAATCACGTGCTTGCACGTTGATTTGTGACTTTATGACCCGCCCGAACACGAATAACGTAGTCATTTTGCACAGCAAAAGGACGAGAGTTATGAGTGTTCAGCAGCACATTGCACACGAATGTGTGCGTGCTGCGCATCATAAGTGAGTGGCAAATACTTTTGACACTCACATCATGATATAACGTGGAGGATATACTATGTCTGAGTGTTGCTCTTCTGATGAAAACGCAAGATACAAACATCGTAAAAGAAGTGATGAACAGGTGAAAGCACTGGTGACAAGGCTTAACCGTATAGAAGGACAGATATGCGGTATCAGAAAGATGATTGAGGATAACAGATATTGTCCGGATGTACTCATACAGGTGAGCTCAGTACAGGCATCCTTGAATTCATTCAACAAGGAACTGCTTAGTGCGCACATAAAATCCTGCGTTGTTGAGGATATCAAAGAAGGAAAAGAAGAAGCAGTTGATGAACTCTGTGAACTCCTGAAAAAAACCATGAAGTGAGTGGAGGAGTTTTTCATCAGAAAAACTCCGACCGACATGGCAGTTTTATGAAATAAAACTGTTTTGCGAAGCAAAATCTGCACCGGGGGACAGACCCGGTGCAGACCGAGCGGAGCGCAGCGGGTATGGCCAAGAGGAAAGAGTTTTTCATCAGAAAAACTCCGACCGACATGGGGGTTCCAAAACGCAGTTGAATGCGTTTTGAAATCTCGCAAAGCGAGACGAGATTTTGAGACAAAATCTCGCCATGTACGGACAGATTATTTCTGATGAAATAATTTGTCCTGCGAAGCAAAATCTGCACCGGGGGACAGACCCGGTGCAGACCTGGCGGAGCGCAGCGGGTATGGGCAAGAGGAAAGAGTTTTTCATCAATTGTTTATGTTTTTTCACATTGAATACACATTTGAATAATATATTTCTATCATAAATTCAGCATCATGTATTTGGCGAAATGAATTATGATTTTATGTGAATGAAATGATCATATCACAAGAACGGGTGCGTAGTAGAAAGGGCGATATATGGTAAATATATTTAATGTTTTCAACAGGAAGAGCTCATCGCAACTAAACCTTGCGAATGAGAACTATTCCGGAAATAATCAAAACAATCAAAACGATAATGGGTTCAATGATTTTTTTGATTCCTTTAATCAGTTCAGACAGAACAATCACAACAACGGCAACAGCTATAAGCCACGTAACAGAAAACCACTTATATTCTATTATTTTGTAGCGCTTATCATCATTCTTCTGTTAAACACATTTGTATTTCCATCACTTCTTTCCAGATCTGTGAGAAATACAACGTATACGGAATTTATCAATGCCGTTAACAACAACGCAATCACAGAAGTAAATCTCAACGATGATTCTATAATATATGTTGCCAATGTTAACGGTAAGGCAATCACTTGCAGAACAGGACGTTTGAAGAATGAGTATACGGAGGCATCTGTGCTCGACAAGCTGTACAGTCAGGATGTAAACTTCCAGGAAGAGATTCCTGTGGAGACCAGCCCACTTCTTTCATTCCTTCTTAGCTGGATATTCCCTATCCTTATCTTCTGGGCTCTTGGCAACTGGTTGTCCAAGAAGATGGCTTCCAGTATGGGCTCAATGGGAGGCGGCGGAATGTTCGGCGGCTTCGGAAAGTCCAATGCCAGAGAGTATGAAGCCAGTGGTGACAACAAGGTGACATTTAAGGATGTTGCAGGTGAGGACGAAGCAAAAGAGCTGCTCAGTGAGATGGTTGACTATCTGAAGGAGCCTGATAAATACACTGAGATCGGTGCACATATCCCTAAGGGCGCACTTCTTGTTGGTCCTCCGGGAACAGGTAAGACTCTTCTTGCCAAAGCCGTTGCAGGTGAGGCAAATGTTCCTTTCTTCTCTATCTCAGGTTCTGAGTTTGTAGAGATGTTCGTAGGTATGGGTGCTGCCAAGGTAAGAGATCTTTTTGATCAGGCCAAGAAAAAGGCACCATGCATCATATTTATCGATGAGATTGATGCCATAGGTAAGAAGAGAGGCGGAGGCGCTATCGGTGGAAATGATGAGCGTGAACAGACATTGAACCAGCTTCTTACTGAGATGGATGGATTTGATTCATCAAAGGCAATCATCATTCTGGCCGCTACGAACCAGCCTGATTCATTGGATCCTGCGCTTTTGAGACCGGGACGTTTTGACAGACGTGTTCCTGTAGAGCTTCCTGATTTCCAGGGCAGAGTTGATATACTCAAGGTTCACGCAAGAGATATCAAGATGGCTGAAAATGTTAACCTTGAAGCTATTGCCAAGGCTGCAGCAGGTGCGAGTGGCGCAGAACTTGCCAACATCATCAATGAATCGGCACTTAGAGCTGTAAGGGCAGGACGAGAGAGAGTTATCCAGTCGGATCTAGAAGAGTCGATTGAAGTCGTTATCGCAGGTTATCAGAAGAAAAACAAGGTAATGACGGATAAGGAAAAGCTGATCGTTTCCTACCATGAGGTTGGACATGCTCTTGTGGCTGCACTTCAGAAGAACAGTGCTCCTGTTCAGAAGATAACTATCATTCCTAGAACATCCGGAGCACTTGGTTATACCATGCAGGTTGAGGAAGAGGGTAACCACTATCTCTATTCAAGGGAAGAACTTGAAAACAAGATTGCAACCCTTACGGGCGGAAGATGCGCAGAGGAGCTTATCTTCCATACATGTACAACCGGTGCAAGCAACGATATCGAGCAGGCAACAAAGTATGCACGTGCGATGATCACGCGTTACGGTATGTCGGATGATATCGGTATGGTGGCTATGGAACATGTACAGAATCAGTATCTGGGCGGAGATACTTCTCTAAGCTGTTCTCCGGAGACTCAGACACAGATTGATAAGATGACTGTTGAGCTTGTGAAGAAGCAGCACGACAAGGCATATCAGCTACTTGTTGATAACATCAACAAGCTTCATGAGATTACAAAGTTTCTTTACGAAAAGGAAACAATTACAGGAGCCGAGTTTATGGAGATACTTAACCGTAAAGAGGTTGATCCTTCGGTTGTTGCACCTTCTTCATGATGCATACATTGGCTGACTGATATATTTAACAAAAGTATAAGCGGGTGAAGATACGAAACAGGTCTTCATCCGCTTTTTTGATTTGAATTTTGTTAAAAATGTATCATTTTTAAGTATTTTTATAAATACAATGGTCATTTTGCATAGAAATGTGCTAATCTTGCTATATAATCAGTACATATTTTATGGATTAAGTTTGAATTATATCGTGTCACAAAATGCAATAAGTTTATAAGTGGAGTATTTGAAATGCGTGATCTTGACTATTTGAAATTATTGGCAAAACAGTTTCCGACTGCTACTGCAGCAGGTGCGGAGATCATTAACCTTCGAGCCATCTGCGCTTTGCCTAAAGGTACTGAATATTTCTTCTCGGATCTTCATGGTGAGAGTGAAGCATTTATCTATCTTATGCGTTCCGCATCCGGTATCGTAAGAGATAAGATAGATGAAACCTTTGGTAATCTGCTCCCTGAGGAGGAGCAGCTCCAACTGGCCAACCTTATTTATTACCCAAGAGACATTTTATCCAGCACTGCACATAAAGAGGTTGATACTCCGGAGTGGAGGCGTATAACCATACATAGACTCTTAAGCATATGCAGAGTGGTCTCCTCTAAGTTTACCCGTTCAAAGGTACGTAAAAAGATGCCTAAAAACTACGCATATGCTATCGACGAGCTCCTTCACATAGATAGTCACGACGAGGATAAAAAAGGCTATAACAGAGAGATAATGAATGCCATCATAGATATAAATATGGGTGATGATTTCATCATAGCTCTATGCGAGCTTATCCAGAATCTCGTTATAGACAATCTTCATATTATAGGAGATATTTTTGACAGGGGACCTCATGCTGATAGAATCATGGAAGAGCTTATGAGCTTCCATGATGTTGATATACAGTGGGGTAATCACGATGCTGACTGGATGGGCGCTGTCTGTGGCAATCCTGCCTGCATAGCCAATGTTCTCCGCATCGCAACTTCATACAATTCCTTTGATGTTCTGGAGGATGGCTACGGTATCAATCTGAGACCTCTTTCCATGTATGCGGAGGAGGTCTATGGTGATGATCCATGCGAATGCTTCCAGCCGCATTTACTCGATTCAAATGTATCGGATTCTGTTTCTCCGGCACTTGCTGCAAAGATGTGTAAAGCTATTTCTGTGATTATGTTCAAGGAGGAAGGCAATCTCATAAAGCGCCATCCTGAATATCATCTTGAACACAGACTCCTGCTTGACAAAATAGATTATGAGAAAGGCACAGTTAATATAGATGGCAAGGTATATCCACTTAGAGACAAGAATTTTCCGACCATAGATCCGAAGCATCCGTATAAGCTTACTGAAAGAGAGCAGTCTCTTATGAGAACGCTTATCTACAGCTTTACACATTCACAGCTTCTTCAGAAGCATATACGTTTTTTCTTTACCAATGGTTCAATGTATAAGGTTGTAAATAACAATATCCTTTATCATGGCTGCATTCCTATGGAGAAGGATGGAAGCTTCCTTAAGCTCAAGACTCCTGACGGGGAATTTTCAGGAAAGGCTCTGCTCGATTATTTTAATGATAAGGCGATTGACGCATACTTTCTTAACGGTGAAAGCGATCCTCAGGGAAAGCTCTATGCTACTGACTTTTTCTGGTACATGTGGTGCGGACCAAATTCACCGCTTTTTGGAAAAGATAAAATAACAACATTTGAACATTGCTTTATCGAGGACGTTACAACTCATAAAGAAAAGTTCAATGTATATTATGCCTTCTCCAAGGAGGAAAAGTATGTAGATAAGATACTTGAAGAGTTCGGCGTTGATGCTTCTGTAGGACATATAGTAAACGGTCATGTTCCGGTGAAGACAAAACTTGGTGAATCACCTATCAAGGCCAATGGTAAACTTTTTGTGATCGATGGAGGTATCTCTAAGGCTTACCACTCCAGAACGGGAATTGCCGGCTATACACTTATCTTTAACTCGCGGCATCTGGCGCTTGCAGAGCACAAAGGATTTGAAAAGGGTTCTGAGAATACACCTGAGATTCAGATAGTAGAGCAGATGAAGACGAGAGTGCGTGTAGGTGAAACCGACAATGGACATGAGCTTAAGAAGCAGATAGCGGATTTGGAAGAGCTTCTGGCTGCATATCGTAATGGTGACATATTGGAACAAGGTGAGGTCATACCTAAAAAGAGATGATTTAAGAAAGGTTCAGCCGGGGCAAATGCTCCGGCTGAATCTTTAATCAAAGAACTATATATTTTGGAATTCCGTTTTCATACTTACATGAGAGCTCACCTTGAATCAGAGGCTTGAGATAATTAATCATATCTTCTGTTACTCCGTTTCCCTCAGAAGTGATCCACTCTTCCGGAACCTTTTTTTCTCTGTCAGCGATGCCGGAAATATCAGCAGCACCGTAAACCACCTTGTATTCGTCTCCCGGAAGTCTGGTTAAAGTAGACATTACTCCGTTCCTGCACTCGACAGCCAGCTTGACGGCGTTTCTGCCCAGTTCTCTGGACTCAGTGATATCTGTCTCTGAAAGGAGATGACCTGCGCAGCGCTGCAGCAGATTCAACTCGATATAGCGCACCTTGCAGCCTATATTGGCACGGATGGCATTCTCGAGAACTCGTCCTGCTCCTGTGGCTATGGTATGGCCGAATGCATCCTTTGCCTGATCTCTCTCGGCATAATCACAGATCATCTTGCCGCTTCTGTCCTTGATACCCTCACTGATGGCTACGATTACATCTTTGCCGACTGAAAGCTCTCCTCGAACATCAGAAATAAAATCATTCATATCGAAAGGATGTTCCTCAAGGTAAATGAGATATGGCACGTTGCTGTTAGCACCCTCTGCGAGAGCAGCGGCAGCAGTAAGCCATCCTGCATTACGTCCCATCATCTCAACAACGATAACATAAGGAGTATCATACACTTCAAGCTCACGTTCAAGCTCTGAAACAGTGGTAGCGATATACTTGGCGGCTGATCCGAATCCGGGGCAATGATCTATCCCATAAAGGTCATTGTCGATTGTTTTTGGTGCACCAACAACCACGATATCAGGGATGTTGTTGGCTTTTATGTAATCAGAAAGCTTCCATACGGTATCCATGGAATCATTTCCGCCTATATAAATGAAGTAACCTATGTTGTGCTTCTGGAAAATCTCTATGATTTTCTGAAACTCTGAAGAGTCGATGGATGGGTCCTTTAATTTATATCTGCATGATCCTAGAGCAGCGGCCGGAGTTACAGCCAAAGTCTCAAGAAGTTCCTTTATATCCTGAATCCCGCTCAAATCTTTGAAATTTTCCTGAAGCACACCCTGTATGCCGTATTTGGCTCCATAAACCGTGCCAATAGATGGGTTACTGAGAGCTCCCTCGATAATGCCTGATAATGTGGCATTGATTGCAGCGGTAGGACCGCCTGACTGTGCAACAAGTAAATTCTTAATCATGTTTTCTCCCCTATAAGCTTATTTTGCTTTTTCGAACACTCTACATCAGATATTGCAGAATGTCCATATACATACAGTTTTTATGTTAAAGCTGATGTAAAAATCAATCTAAAAAAGGTAAAACTTGTTTCTTATTAAAATAAGAAATATCACTGTCACTGAGCTCTCTTGCAAAAGAAGCTCTGTGAGTTGAAACACCTTCTCCAAAGTTTTGGTATTCATAAAATCGTACTGTTGATTCGGCGTCCTTTTTGTTCCAATTGTGGAATCCCTCACTGCTTATCTGAGGACCAAGGTAGGAATTTTTGACGAGAACTGCTGCATAATTTCTCCAGGGCCTTCCGAGATAACAGGAATCATCCGGGCAATCTGAAAGAAAACTACAGTTGTCAAAGACATAACCGTAGTCCTGACCGTCCGGGGTTGATGGCGCAGTTGCATAACTTTTTATATCTTTTGCATCATCAAGAGCGACTTTGGCGTCGGGAATGTTACCATCATGCTCTGATATCTTGTTGTTTTTATATTGAAGAAGTTTCTCTCTGTCTTTCTGGAATATCACACAGCTGTCAAAATAAGCTGTTGCCGATCCGAAAATGAAATCGATATCACCCTCGATATAGCAATTCTCATAATATTGTCTTCCGTTGATACGAGGAGAGTATTGCTTCGGCCCGATAAAGCCGTTTTTTTCAATTTCTTTTGGCGGAAGAGGACCTGTGAAAAGCGTATCCTGCCATCCCAACAGGCGAATGTTTCTGCATTGTATTCCCTCACCTTCGGCATATAGTGCGATAGCCTGACCTATATCATTGCCTGCTCCTGCGGAATTTTCTATGGTAAGGTTTTCCAATCGGACATTTTTGGCATCTATAAACATGGTATAGGTTCTGAAGGTGCCGAGTTTTCCAATGCCTTCTGCGGGCATCTTGCCATACAGACCATAAGTGATTATGGTTTTATCAGACTCTATGTATGCGTTAGGAGAGATGCACTCCTGAATATCTTCATTATGTAAATATGCGGCTATAGAAAACTTTTCTTTATCGACACTGTATGCACCTTTATTTTTGTCCTCGCTTATTCCAAGAGCGCCAAGGTGTTCTCGGAATAAAGTGTTACTTCCTATTAGTATAAGATTATCTTTGTTGATCGTTACTCTTTCGTTATAGATTCCGGGTTTTATATAGATGGTTTCTCCCGGAAAAGCATGATCCACTGCATCCTGTATAGAAGTGAAATCATCATTTCCTGATTTTGCGACTGTTAACATAGCTTTCTCCTGATAATAAACTGATTGGTTACGATAGTATTATAAATCCAGACCGGAATAAATAAAGTTTCAAATTCGGATACTGTTATCATTTTGAATACTCTGAGCTGCACTAATGAGCATGTCTGCCTGAAAGGAAAAACTGCCGAAATATTATTTTATAAAAATTAAATAAAGGATAGTAATAATCACTAGAGTAATCGCTTACAATATTGTGAGATATATCTATATTAACTAGTTAAAAAAGAACGGGATTTTATTTGTTTTATTGATTTAAAACACGCGTTATTATCTTAACGGATATAGAAAAAACCATGAAAGCGCTTAATTAATGATAAAAACAATTAAAAAAGGACTTAGAAAGTAGCCGATTAGATAATTACCCTAAAATAATGTCAGTATTTGTAAGATTTTTGGCAATATGACTGATATAATCCTACATGTAAGTTAAAAATATAGGAAAAACCAATATGAATTTTGATATTTGTGCCGTTTTTAAACGGAGTGTAACAATTGAACTTGACAATAGTACAATATGCTATGCCCCTGACGAGTACAGCATTCTGATCAATGGAGAAGAGAAGTTAAGAACCAATCTTAATGTAGTAACTGTTGACGGATTGAATCCGGGCACCAGATACACAATTTCAATCGTTGATGGAGACGGATGCACAGAAAAGTCATTCGTCACAGAATGTGAGAGCGTTTTGCTTGATGTTAAGGCTTTCGGAGCTGTAGGTGATGGAAAGCATGATGATACCTGTTTCATTCAGGCGGCCATTGATTCCTGTCCGGCTCATGGAACGGTTTATGTTCCTAAAGGAACTTACCTCACGAGGCCGTTGTTCCTCAGAAGCTATATGACATTGTGGGTGGATGAAGGAGCGATTCTGCTGGGAGATACAGACAGAACTCATTATCCGGTTTTACCGGGTCTCATAGCTGGCACTGATGGGACAGATGAGTACAGCCTTTCAAGTTGGGAAGGTAATCCGGAAACAAGCTTTGCTTCACTTATCACTGCAATCAATGCCGAACATCTGGACATCGTCGGAAAGGGTATAATCGATGGCAATGCCGATAAGGGTGACTGGTGGACAGAAGCCAAAGTAAAGAATATTGCATGGCGTCCAAACACTATATTCCTTAACAGATGCAGAGGGGTGAGACTCCAATCTCTGACAGTCAGGAACTCACCATGCTGGACTATACATCCTTACTACACGGATGACATAAAGGTTTATAACTTAAACATTTGGAATCCGTCAGATTCGCCTAATACAGATGGCTTCGATCCGGAAAGCTGCGATGGAGTGCTGATACTTGGAACAAAGATATCTGTGGGCGATGACTGCATAGCGATTAAGTCAGGCAAGTTCTACATGAGTGATAAGCATCATAAACCGGCAGACCATGTTGTGATACGCAACTCTTTCCTTGAAAGAGGACACGGAAGTGTGACGGTTGGCTCAGAAGCCGCTGCAGGTGTTGAGAATGTAGAGGTTTCGAGATGTATGTTCACCGGGACGGACAGAGGCCTTCGTATCAAGACCAGACGAGGCAGAGGCCCTGATGCGGTATATGACAATATTTATTTCCATGACATCATCATGAAAGATGTACACATGCCGTTCACTCTGAATATGTTTTACTTCTGTGATCCGGATGGACACAGTGAATATGTTCAGAATCAGAACAGCCGTCCGGTGGATGAAAAGACACCGACGATAGGGACCATAAAAGCCGAAAACATTGTGGCCACAGGTGTTGATCAGTGCATGTTTGTGGCTTATGGACTTCCGGAAAGATATATTGAAAACATTATCATTAAAAATGTAAAGGCAACCTTCCTTCCAAAGGAGGCCAGAAAGCCGGGACAGACCATAATGATGGATAATTTCCCTGAGATGACCGGAAGAAGTATTTTTGCAAGAAATGTAAAGCATCTGGTTATGCAGGATATCGAGATAACAGGTGCAGATGATTCCGGCGCCGAGATTATAGATGTCATAGATTATGACAGCTTTAATGTAATATATAAATAGTTGTTCAAGTTGCTAAATTTTTAGGGACCTAAAGGTACCCGAGGAGGTTAATATGAAGAAAATGATGACAAAGATTCTTGCAGGTGGACTTGCAGCATCCATGGTTATGGGACTTGCTGCTTGCGGAGGAAGCACAAAAGCTCCTGAGACAACAGCAGCAGGTGCAGAGCCTACTGAAGCAGCAGGCGCAGAGCCTACTGAGGCAGCTAAGGCTGCGGCAGAGACTGTTGCATCAGCTAATGGCGATGTAACACTCAGAATTTCATGGTGGGGCGGTGATTCAAGACATAACGCAACACTCAAGATGCTTGATGAGTATATGGCAGCTAACCCTGGTATCAAGGTTGAGTCAGAGTATGGCGCATGGTCAGGATGGCAGGACAAGATTGCAACTCAGATTGCCGGTAATTCAGAACCTGATCTTTTCCAGACAAACTGGAACTGGTTATGGCAGTTCAGCGCAGACGGAACAAGATTTGCTGATATCAAGGAACTCAGCGATTTCGATCTTTCACAGTATGATCAGTCACTTGTAGATCTTATGACAATAAATGGACATGTACTTGGTGTTCCTGTTTCATCAACAGGTCGTGTATTCTATTGGAATAAGGCAACATTTGAGAAGGCTGGACTTGAAGTTCCTAAGAGCTTTGCAGATATTCTTGCAGCAGGTCCGATTTTCCAGGAGAAGCTTGGCGAGGATTACTATCCACTTGCAGCAGGAACATATGATCTTACAATCCTTCTTACATACTACATGCAGGAGAAGTACGGTAAGCAGTGGATTGAGAACGGAGAGCTTAACTATACAGTAGATGAGCTTGCTGATGGTTTTGATTTCCTTAAGAGCCTTGAAGATAATCATGTAATTCCTACACAGGAGAAGCTCACAGGTGATGGTGCTGATTCTCTTGATAAGAACCCTAACTTCATCGATGGCCACTATGCAGGTGTAGTTGAGTGGGATAGCTCAATCAAGAAACTCGTAGATGCTCTTGATGATGAGCAGGAACTTGTTATCGGTGAGTACCCTGCAGATTATGGTACACCTGCAACAGTTTATAAGGTATCAATGGGATTTGCTGTATCTCCTAACTCAGCACACAAGGAGGAGGCTGCTAAGCTTCTTGAGTACATGTTCAACGGTGATGGTGTAGAAACACTCGGTCTTGAGAGAGGTGTTCCTGCATCACACAAGGCACAGGAGAAACTTGAGGCTACAGGTGCACTTGAAGGTCTTACTTATGAGGCTAATAAGACAGCAGCTGCTCATGCTCCATTCCAGCTTTCTCCATACTATGAGGATGCAGCTCTCAAGGATGATGCAGAGGGTGCATACCAGGAGATCATGAACGACATGTCATATGACGATGTTGATTCCAAGGAACTTGCACAGTCACTTATTGACGCAGTTAATGAGGTTGAGAGCAAGTAATTAAAGCGTTTTCCCCCTAATCCTCCTAATTTAGGGTTGAATACAAAACATCACATTTTTTAGGTGTGATCATAACCGGGCCCAAGTATCATTATGGGGCCCGGTTTTTATGAAAAAGGAGTTAAAAAATGTCTAATTCAGGAACAACAAGCTCTCCAAATAATTTTTGGAAAGAAAACAAAGGCTTTGTATTTATCTTTCCATGGTTAGTAGGATTTTTAGTATTTAAAGGATATCCATTCCTTTCTTCACTTATCTATAGTTTCAGCGATTATTCTCTTTTTGAGGGAATTTCAAAATGGGGAATATTCAATTACATTGAAGTTTTCACAAATAAAAAAATCCAGACAGGATTTATCATTACTTTTAAATATGCATTCATGACAGTACCTCTGAAACTGATATTTGCACTTTTTGTTGCATATATCCTTAACTTCAAGATCAAAGGAGTTAAGATGTTCAGAACAGTCTATTACATTCCTTCAATTCTTGGATCTTCAGTTGCTATCGCAGTTCTTTGGAAAGCAATATTTAAGGACGATGGAATCATCAATATGTTACTCGGTTTCTTTGGAATTGCAGGACCACATTGGTTATCCAACAAGACAGCAGCTTTGTTCATCATTTGTCTTCTTCGTGTATGGCAGTTTGGATCAACCATGGTTATCTTCCTTGCAGCATTAAAGGGTGTATCCCCTGATCTTTATGAAGCAGCATCACTTGATGGTGCAGGCAAGTGGAGACAGTTCTTCACGATTACAGTTCCGATGATCACACCGGTTATTTTCTACAACCTTGTTACACAGCTTGTTCAGGCATTCCAGGAATTTAATGGACCATACATCATTACAGCAGGTGGTCCTAGAGGTGCTACAACACTTGTATCACTGCTTATCTATAACAACGCATTTAAGAAATATGCAATGGGACTTGCTAGTTCACAGGCATGGGTTCTGTTCATTATTCTTATGATATTCACAGCTATTTTACAGTACAGCCAGAAACACTGGGTATACTATTCAGATGAGGAGGCTTAAGAGATGACACTTGAGAGAAAGAGACAGATAGCGACAGTTGCTAAATATGTCGTACTGATTTTAGTAGGCATTCTCATGATCTATCCTTTGGTATGGATGATCGGTGCTTCATTTAAACCTAACTCAGAGATATTCTCCAGCATAGGATTCATACCTAAGGAGCCAACGGTTCAGGGCTATAAAGATGCCATGAATGGATACGGCGGAGATATCGATATCTGGAAGTCAATGCTTAACACATACAAGATTGTAATACCTAAGGTTATTCTTACAATTGTTTCATGTACTGTAACCGCTTACGGTTTTGCAAGATTCAAATTTAAGGGTCACGATTTCCTTTTTGCACTTCTTATGGCAACACTGTTCCTTCCAAACGTAGTACTTAATGTTCCTCAGTTCATCATGTACAACGGCTGGGGTTGGGTAGATTCACCTTTATATCTCCCACTTATCGTACCTACACTGTTTGCACAGGATACATACTTTGTATTCATGCTTATTCAGTTCCTTCGTAATATTCCTAGAGAACTTGATGAGGCAGCAAAGATTGACGGATGCACAGCACTCGGAACACTTTGGCATGTTATCGTACCTTGCCTTAAGCCTGCAATGACATCAGCAGCTCTGTTCCAGTTCATGTGGTCATCCAATGACTTCATGGGACCATTGCTCTACGTTTCAACACCTAAGCGTTATCCGGCAGCAATCTTTGTAAAGATGTCAATGGATGCAGATACAGGATTCTCATGGAACCGTATCCTTGCACTTTCACTTATATCGATCGTTCCATCACTTGTTGTATTCTTCATTGCACAGGATCAGTTTATCGATGGTGTAACTGCAGGATCAGTTAAGGGATAAAGTTTACAAAAATTCAAAGATCAGGTGAGGCTCAAAGAGCCGATCCTGACCTTTTCTTTAGAAATTTAAAAATATGAGGGTGTAGTATGAGTCAGCAATTAGGTCATCTTACAGGTGGCAGAGAAGCAACAGAAAAACTGCTGAACGAATATATTGAGTTTTTGCTGAATAATTCAGATTCCGAGCATCCGGCATGGAATCTGGAAGTTATCAGAAGTGGTAAAGCAAATAAATGGAATTATATCGATGGATGCATGATAACAGGAATCCTGCAGCTTTATGATATAACCGGAGATAAAAAGTATCTTGATTTTGCTGATGAGTTTATAAGTGGATTCGTCAATGAAGACGGCACCATAAGAACTTATGACACAGAAGAAAAGAATCTCGACAATATAAATCCGGCTAAAAATCTGTTTAAGCTTTATGATTATACAAAAAAAGATAAATATTTGAAAGCTATAAATCTTGTTCGTTCGCAGATAGACAAGATGCCAAGGACAGAATCCGGGAACTTCTGGCACAAGAATATCTATCCAAATCAGGTTTGGCTTGATGGTCTTTATATGGCACAACCGTTTTATATCGAGTATGAAACAAGATATAATAACTGCAAAAATGTGATGGATATATATAACCAGTTTGCAAATGTTGAGAATCATATGAAGGATGCCAAGACAGGTTTGTACTATCATGGTTATGATGAGTCAAAGTCCATGTATTGGGCAAATCCGGAAACTGGATGCAGTCCGAATTTCTGGTTAAGAGCAGAAGGCTGGTTTATATTAAGTCTTGTTGATGTTCTTGAAGTTATGACAAAGCTTGACAATGCAGATCAATGTGAGCATTTAAAAAAGATGCTTACGGATCTTGCAGAAGCACTTACAAAATTCCAGGATGAGAGTGGACTTTGGTATCAGCTTATTGCTTTACCGGAAGTTGAAGGTAATTATCTCGAAACATCCGGATCAGCGCTTATAAGTGCGGCGATGCTAAAGGGTGTCAGACTTGGGTTCCTGCCTGAAAAGTTTAAAGCCATAGGGCAGAAAGCTTTTTATGGAATCATAGATAAGAGATTATCTAAAAACGAAGATGGTTCACCTTGTGTTAAGGGAATATGTCTTGTCGGCGGATTAGGTGGTGCAACACATCGAGACGGTTCTGTTGAGTATTATCTTTCAGAACCGGTAGTTGACAATGATGCAAAGGGAGTAGGACCACTATTTCTTGCTTATACAGAGATGATAAGATAAAATATAGGGTGCGTGTTCAATCGGATAACTTCCGAAGTGACATGCACCTTATTTTTTAAAAACTTATCTGTTTGCATTGCGTGAGGTAACGGATGATAGATGATTTACATAATTCCAGGCTGGAATTGGTTTTTGAAAAAAGAATACCCGGGCTTAGAGTTTCTGAAGCAGTAAGACACAAAAAATTCAACATGAAAAACAGGCATTTTCATGAGACTATAGAACTTCATTTCATCATATATGGTCAGCGTCTTTTATTTGTGGATCAGGAAACTTACCGGATGGTTCCGCATACGGCTATGATGGTTAATCATAACCTTATACATAAAACGTCTACCAATCCAAATATGCCGCCGGATCATCATAACTTCATTCTGCACTATGACAGATCGGTATTTGACGAGAAGTTCAGGGAATTTGGATTAAAAGGCTTTGATGAATTTGGCTCCATATATGGAGGCCTTGCAAAATTTGATGATACAGAATGGCAGCTCATATTATCTGTTATTGATGAGTTTAAGGCTGCATGTGAGGATGAGAGAAATGGACTTACTTCATCCATGGAGGATCATCATGCTTTTCTATATCTGCAGGCTATGGAGCTTGCAGGCATTTTTGCCAAGAGCAGAAGAAGGGATCTTCAGAATAAACTGAGAGAGAAAGGTATAGAAACTGCAGAACAACAGTCGGTTGTAAAAACAGGAGTACACTCCAAAGTACATGATATCGCTATGTATCTACAGGGGCATACCAATGAAAATGTTACCCTGGATGATCTGGCAAAACAGTTTTTTATGAGCAAATCCTATCTTACAAGAGTATTTCGAAATATAACAGGATTCTCTGTTGTGGAATACATAACTTATATCAGAGTCAGAAAGGCTCAGGATCTCTTGAGAAATTCTGATGCAAGTATAACTGAAATTGCTGAAATATGTGGTTTTGGAAATATTACATATTTTGAAAAGGTGTTTAAGCAAATGACCAGTCAGTCCCCGGGACAGTTTCGTAAGAACCCATCAGGAGATCTGATGATAGGTCTTAAGCAGAAAAACGTTTGATCGTGTGTAAGGTAAAGTGTAAAGGACATACTTTTACACTTAAGTAATGATAATGGCATAGTAAAGGAGAATCTATGATACAATTTGGAATGCGTGTCCATGATCTATGTGGAAAGGGAAGTATTACAGAAGTTTTAGATAAGGTTAAGGAGCTTGACATCCATTACGTGCAGCTTGCGATGTCTAAGAGCTTTAATGATGTGGATACATCGGTAGGGCATTACAATGCAGGTCTTGGAGATTATGTAGGAGAGGAGCTGAGAAAGAGGGATATTCATGTTTCCATTCTTGGCTGCTATATCAACCCTGCTCATCCTGATGAGGAAAAGAGAATGCTTGAGGTTAAGCGCTTTATAGAGCATCTTAAGTATTGTAAACGCATGGGCGCAGATATGGTTGGTACAGAGACAGGACGTGCCGATCCAAATATGAAGATTGTTCCTGAAACCTATACCGAGGAAAATTATCAGCGCGTTCTCGACAGCTTCAAGCGTATCAGAGATGCAGCTGAAAAACTTGGCGTTATGGTAGGCGTAGAGGGTGTGTTTAACCATACTTTACACAGTCCTGAGCTTATGAGAAGATTTCTTGATGACATTGATTCGGTAAATTTTGATGTTATCCTTGACTCAGTTAACCTGATAACACCAGATCTTGAAAACGATAAGGAAGGTCAAAATGCACTCATAAAGAAGGCATTTGACCTTTATGGGGACAGAATCACAACTTTACACCTTAAGGATGGAGTCTTTGAAGGCAATGATCAGAGATTCCGTCATCCTGGAGAGGGCTTCTTTAATTATGAGGAGCTGATGCGTCAGGTAAGTATATGGAAGCCATATATCGTTGGAACATTGGAAAATTCAACACCTGACCGTTTCTACGAGGATTGCAGATATCTGCAGGCTCAGTACGATAAATACAAGGTTCAGTGATGGAATAGATGAATAGGCATCAGGTATGTACCTGTCATTTTCTTTGTTTATCCGGATTTGTACAGCCTGAAGCTTGTTGACAAAGCATCTTAGGTCATATAGACTATTATTATCTTTTTAAGAGGAGATTTTATCATTATGGATGACAGCGGGGTCGCGGATAGCATACCTCACTATACATATTGTTACTATAAGGCGTAGTCGGCATAGAAGTGCTGATTAGGCCTTTTTCTCGTGCATTACGGCATTTTCGTAAAACCGCTGGGAGGGCGGATCTGTTTTATATGATTGAACGTTTTGTTCTGCTTATCGTACTTATATTTATCAATGGTTTCTTTTCGTGTGCAGAGATAGCAGTACTGCAGTTTGGAGACAGTAAACTCAAGAAACTTGCTGATGAAGGAAACAGCGATGCAGCTAAGCTTTTGAAGCTTACGGAAGATCCTGCCAAGTTTCTGTCAACTATACAGGTTGCCATCACCCTTGCCGGATTTTTGTCTTCTGCATTTGCTGCGGACAGCTTTGCGGGACCGGCAACACGGTTACTTATCTCCGTCGGAATGCCTCTTAGTGAAGATGTTTTGGGACCGATAGTGATAGTAATTATTACTTTTATTCTTTCATATGTAAATATTGTTTTTGGTGAACTTGTGCCCAAGCGACTTGCACAGGCTTATACAGAGAGGCTGTCTCTTGGAATGGCAGGAATATTACAGGTGGCTTCCCATCTCTTTGCACCCTTTGTATGGCTTCTGACTGTATCAACCAATGGTGTAATGAGAATTATAGGTATAAACCCTGAGGATATGGCAGATAAGGTTTCTGAAGAAGACATTAAGATGATGCTTGATGAGGGAACAGAGATAGGAACTATCGAGTCGCAGGAGAACGAGATGATACAGAACGTATTTGAGTTCAATGACTTGACAGTTGAGGATGTGTGCACACACCGTACAGATGTTGCAATGCTGTATACTGAAGACAGTGATGCCGAATGGCGTAAAATAATCTATAGTAACAGATTTGCCAACTATCCGATATGCGGAGAAGATGATGACGATGTTATAGGTATCCTGGATACCAAGGATTACTTCCGCCTGGATAGTAAGGATAGGGATACTGTTATGAAAAATGCAGTAGATAAGCCATTTTTCGTGTCTCAGAATATGAAGGTTTCGGATCTTTTCCAGACTATGAAGAGAGAAAGAAAGTACTATGCCGTTGTTATTGACGAGTACGGAGGTATGACCGGTATAGTAAGTTTGCATGACCTGATCGAAGCACTGGTGGGAGATCTTCAGGAAGAGGATGAACTTCCTGAGCCGGAACCTATCGAGCCTGTGGGAGAAAATGAGTGGATAGTACTTGGCATCGCTGACCTTGAGGATGTTAATGAAGCCCTCAAGGTGGATATTCCTACAGAGGACGCCGATACCTTTGGTGGTTATATCATGGGTATCATCGGAACAGTACCTGATGACGGAAGCTCATTCCATGTAGATACAGATGAGCTTGACATAGATGTCGCATATATAAAGAATCATCGTATAGGTAAAACTATAGTACGCAAGAAAATCAAAGAAGCAGATGATAATGCATAGTGACATCATACCTGTGAAGTGATGATTAATTATATACAAAGACAGGTATCTGATCAGACAAAAAATTGTAAACACCGGGTGATGATTTTCTGTGGAATTTTGTTATCCTGTGATATAATACCAATTCGCGTGTAAAACACCGTTTAGGAGGTTCAGTTATGTTAAATGAGGATAATGCGGAGAAACCGGTTAAGCTGATAGAGAGAAAGCTCGCTTATAAAGGTAAGGTTATTACAGTATATGATGATTATGTTGATGTAGGCGGTCACAAAACACATTGGGATTTCATACATCATATGGGTGCAGCCGCAGTTCTTCCGGTGCTTCCGGACGGCCGTATCCTTATGGTGAGACAGTATCGTCATGCCTTGGGGAGATATACTCTGGAGCTGCCTGCAGGCAAGAGAGATAGTGAGGACGAGTCATTTGAAGTCTGTGCCATGAGAGAGCTGGAAGAGGAAACAGGATATAAAACAGATCACCTGGATTTCCTTCTTTATGTCAATACCACTATTGCTTTTCTGGACGAGAAGATTGGAATATATGTTGCTGATAATTTGCAGAAAGGTCAGGTACACTGGGATACCGATGAAGAACTTGGTGTTGAACCTTGGGAACTTAATGATCTTAAACAGCTTATTTATGAAGGCAAAATGACCGATGGTAAAACTGTAGCAGCAATTATGACTTATGCAGCCAAATATCATAAATAAACTATTTATTTGAGAGGTATAAAATGAAGAGAGAAAGATTAGAAGATTATGTTATGACAATACCTGATTTTCCGGAGCCGGGTATCATGTTCCGTGATATTACATCACTTATTCAGGATCCTGATGGACTCAAGGATTCAATTGACGGTCTGATCAATATACTTAAGGATGTTGAGTTTGATACTATACTTGGCCTTGAATCAAGAGGATTTATATTTGGAACGGCAATTGCCTATGAGCTTCATAAGGGCTTTGTACCTGTACGTAAGAAAGGCAAGCTTCCGAGAGAAACTGTTTCACAAAAGTATGACCTCGAGTATGGTCAGGCAGAAATCGAAATACATACAGACGCAGTAAAGAAGGGCGATAAGGTTGTTATCATTGATGACCTGATTGCTACAGGCGGTACCCTTGAGGCTTCCTGTAAGCTTGTTGAGCAGCTTGGCGGTGAAGTGGCCATGATTGCAGTAGTTATGGAGCTTGCCGGACTAAATGGACGCGAGAAACTTGCTAAATATAATGTAAAGTCATTAATCACCTATGAGGGTAAGTAAATAGAGGATTCAAATGGGACAGGAACTTACTAAATCAGATGTAAAAAGAATTCAGGAGGAGATTGATCATAGAAAGCTGGTGCTCAGACCTCAGATAACCAGAGAGATAGCTGAAGCTGCAGCACAGGGAGACCGATCAGAGAATTTTGAGTATTATGCTGCCAAGAAGGCCAACAGGGAAAATAACGGCCGTATCAATTATCTTGAGAGAGTGTTGAGATTTGCACGCATAATAGATGATTCTTCAAAGGATGATGAAGTAGGTCTGAATAATACAGTAACATTGTACTTTGAGGATGATGACGAGGAGGAAGTATACCGCATAGTTACATCTATCCGCGGACACAGTCTGGAAGGCCTTATATCCAATGAGTCACCTATAGGCCGTGCTGTCATGGGACACAAGGTTGGTGACAGGTGTGAGGTTACTACCGAGAATGGTGCAAGCTATTTTGTGGTGATAAAGAAGATAGAAAACACCGGTGAGTCTGAAAATGATTATATAAAGGCATTTTAAAAGCAGGGGAGATATCGGGCTAATGATATCCCCCTGCTTTTTAAGCATATATAAGGTTATGATTATCTTCAGGCAAGCTCACGTTCGGCAGAAAGATCAATGCTTGAAAGATAGTTTTCGGGAACAATAGATTCGGACTCATCATCCCTGGATGACAAAGATGAATGAGCATATAGATAATTGATAAGCTCCTTACGACGGATGATACCAATAAAATGTCCCATATCATCAACAACAGGAACAAAATTTTGTTGTGAAGCCCTTTCCATGAGGTCTTCCATACTGGCTTTGACATCTACAGGACTGTAATGATTTTTCATAGGAACATCGGACACTTTTATCTTTTCGATGTAATCAAGCTCCATATGCAAATTATTTTTGATCTCCCATAAAAGATCTCCCTCGGTCATAGTGCCGTAATACTTTCCGTCCTTAGTAAGTACAGGAATGGTAGAGTAGCGATGAAACTCCATTTTTTCAAGAGCCTGTCGTAAAGTAAAGTCTTCCTCAAGATAAGCAACATCACATTTGGGCGTAAGGAAGAATAAAATATTCATTAATAATGCCTCCAATAAATAACAAATCTGATAGCTGTAATGATAGCATATTTTGCATAAATCTTCCGCTGTAAATGATAAAATGATTATTAAATTTTGCTAACTATTGTTTACTTTGATTTACTAAATATTTTTGACAATATTTTAAACAGATAGTAAAATAATCTTTTGTGTTATCTGTTTAATATTATATTTTATAGCTATTTTATCGATAACAATTTGTTAGGAATATTATTGTCAGGCACTGGAGATAAGTATGACAGAAGAAGTAATTTTGGAGAGACCGGCAGACAACACTCCGCCCGAAGAATTATATAAGAGTCTTATAAAGACTATAACTTCATATCATCCGTCAGATGATCTTTGTATGATTGAAAAGGCTTATACTGTTGCCAGAGATCAGCATAAGGATCAGAGACGTAAGTCAGGTGAACCTTACATCATTCACCCGCTATGTGTTGCCATAATTCTCGCTGATCTTCAGATGGATAAAGAAACTATAGTTGCAGGACTTCTTCATGATGTGGTTGAAGACACAGGTATGACACTGGATGAAGTATCCGAGGAGTTCAACCCGGATGTGGCTTTGCTTGTAGATGGTGTAACAAAGCTGACTCAGTTGAATCTTAATACTGATAAGGTAGAGATGCAGGCAGAAAATCTTCGTAAGATGTTTGTGTCTATGGCCAAGGATATACGAGTTATAATCATTAAACTGGCTGACCGACTCCATAACCTGCGTACGCTCGAGTATCAGACTCCTGAGAAGCAGAGGGAGAAGGCGAGAGAGTCACTGGAGATATATTCGCCTCTTGCAGAGCGTCTCGGTATCAGCAAGATTAAGATCGAGATGGATGATCTGTCCTTAAAGTATCTTGAGCCTGATGTTTATTATGATCTTGCCGCCAAAGTCAATCTCAAGAAAGAAGCAAGAGAGGAACGTATCAAAAATATAGTAAAAGAAGTTTCATCTCATATCACTGAAGCCGGTATAGATGCGGACATAAACGGAAGAGTTAAACATTTCTTTTCTATATATAAAAAGATGGTCAATCAGAACAAGACCATTGATCAGATATACGATCTTTTTGCAATTCGCATCATCGTTGATACGGTCAGAGACTGTTATGCCTCACTGGGAGTTATACATAAGATGTATACACCTATTCCGGGCCGTTTCAAAGATTATATTGCGATGCCTAAGCCGAATATGTATCAGTCACTTCATACTACTGTAATCGGACGTGACGGTGTTCCTTTTGAGATACAGATTCGAACCTTTGACATGCATCGTACCGCGGAGTTCGGTATTGCTGCCCACTGGAAGTACAAGGAGTCAGGTGGTTCCAAGGAAAGCATTTCCCAAAGCGAAGATGTCAAGATGAACTGGCTGCATGAGATACTCGAATGGCAGAAGGATGAATCCGATTCCAAGGAATTTATGAACATGGTCAAGTCGGATCTCAATCTCTTCAATGAAAATGTTTATTGTTTCACTCCGTCGGGCGACGTAAAGAATCTCCCATCAGGATCATGTCCTATCGATTTTGCCTATGCCATACACTCTGCCGTAGGTAATAAGATGGTAGGAGCCAAGGTTAACTCAAAGCTGGTTCCTGTGACATATAAGCTGCAGAATGGTGACAGAGTTGAGGTCATCACATCCCAGAACTCTCATGGACCGAGCAGGGACTGGCTCAAGATATGTAAGTCTACTCAGGCCAAAAACAAGATTAATCAGTGGTTTAAGCATGAGCAGAAGGATGAGAATATCGACCACGGCAAGGAACTTCTTTCAAGCTATGCCAAGTCCAGAGGATATAATCTCAGTGAGCTTACAAAGCCTGAATATATAGAAGGTGTTATCCGGAGATACAGCTATGTCGATTGGGAGGCAATACTTGCTTCTGTCGGCCGAGGAGGTATAAAGGAGTCACAGGTCATTGCCAAGCTGATAGAGCTTAAGCATAAGTCCGAAGAGAGTAATGTTTCTGATGAGGATGTATTACAGAATCTTGAGGGCATGACCAAGAAGCCTGAAATCATCCGTAAATCAAAGTCAGGTATCGTGGTCAAGGGTATCCATGATCTCGCTGTAAGATATGCCAAGTGCTGTTCACCTGTGCCGGGTGATGAAATTGTGGGATTTGTTACAAGAGGCCGTGGCATAACAGTGCATCGTACTGATTGTATCAATATGATGAACCTTCCTGAAGACGAGAAGGCCAGACTTATTGAGGCTGAGTGGCAGAAGGATCATGTTGGTGAGACATATGCAACAGAGCTTGAAATCTATACAAACAACAGAGTTGGTCTTTTGGTTGATATCTCCAAAGTACTCTCTGATTCCAACATTGATATCAAGGCACTTACTTCAAGAGTTGGCAAGAACGATAAGGCAACCATTACGGTATCCTTTGATATACACAATAAGACAGAGCTGCAGACACTTGTAAGTAAGATACATAAGATCAGTGGTGTTATAGATATAGTCAGAGCTCAGGGATGATGAGTTCTTCTGTATCCGGAATCGCAGACTATTCATATGAGATCTTTACATATGTTTGGTTTCAGCCTTAGGCAGTATCATATATTTAGTTCAATTTCCCTCACCGTATGGTGAGGGATTTTAAAAATAAGAAATGGAGGCAGTATGCTGAAGATTTCAAAATTTACAACAGGTATGCTGGATACTAATGTCTATTTTTGTTACGACACTGATTCGCATAAGTGCGTAATCATTGATCCTGCAGATCATGCAGACCATATCATAAATATCATCGAGAATGAACTTGAAGTTAAGCCTTCAGTCATACTTCTTACACATGCTCATTTTGATCACATGCTGGCTGCAAGAGAGTTGGGCAGTCATTATGGCATTAAGATATATGTTAATGTTCTTGATGGGGCTCATATGGAAGATTCCAAATATAATCTCAGCGAGGAATTTTCATCAGGTATGAGTTTCACTGCAGATGAATATGAGACATTTAAAGACGGAGATATACTCAGGTTTATTGACAGAGATTTTAAGGTTATCGGTACGCCCGGACACACACCGGGATCAAGCTGCTTTTATATAGAAGATGGCCTGACCTATGTGCCGGAGGGTGAAACAGAAGCAAGGATATGTCCGGTACTTTTTTCAGGTGATACACTTTTCAGGTTTTCATATGGCAGAACTGATTTTCCGGGAGGGGAATTATCGGAAATATACAGAAGTATCAAGGATAAGCTGCTTGTGCTTCCTAAAGAAACTACTGTATTCCCCGGTCATGGCTCACAGACCGGGATAGCATTGGAACAAAGATACAATCCGGTGGTACGTTGAAAGGATAAATAATTTGATTAGATTGGTTTTAGATAACGTTTCAGAAAGCTTTGAGCAGGATATAAGAGAGCTTATCCAGGAGTTCTATCCGGGTGAGGATTTTGAAATAAGGACATCTCAGGGGGTTCATTTCACAAATACAACTCAGGAAGAGAAAAATGCACTGAAACAGGCAAAGGCTACAGGAGAAGTTACAGAGGTCAACAAAAAGTCCACCAAGAATAAAGCAAGGATGGCTCAGGAGATAGCACCTACAGGGGCGTTAGATGATAAGATCAGTATGACATTTGAGGTTGCTGCTTCAGAGATGCCGCTCACAGGCGTACGTAAGGAAGATAAATCTGTAATAAAGGCTGAATTATATGAGACTCTTGTGGCTATGACAGGTAAGGAGCTTCCGTGGGGAGACCTTACAGGCATAAGACCTGTTTCACTTGTGAGCCCAATGGTTGAGGAAGCCTCAGGCAGTTCACATGACGGAAAGACCATAAGCTCTGAAGATATCCAAAGAATCAAGCAAAAGCTTAGCAAAGAGTATTGTATAAAGGGAGAGAAGCTTCAACTTATGACAGATATTGCTGTCCGAGAGCATCATATTCTGGACCGTATATATCAGAAAACAGGAAAAACCTTCAAGGAGGGATGGAGTCTGTATATAGGTATACCATTCTGTCCTACAAGATGCTTGTATTGCTCATTTCTCAGCAACACGATAAGTGCATGGGAGTCCAGATTATCACAGTATATGGATAATCTCCGTAAGGAAATCCGCTATACTGTGGAGGAGCTTTGCGGCAAACAGCATAGACCACTACAGACCATATATATAGGCGGAGGAACACCTACATCGCTTGACGAAAAGTGGCTCAGAGTACTCATGGAGCTTGTGCATGAGGAGTGTGGTTCTGCCAATATTCCGCTTCTCTGTGAAGTGGATGGTGACATTCGCGATTGGAAACATACAGATACAGGTATGCCCGGAATAGTGGAGTTTACTGTGGAAGCAGGAAGACCTGATTCTATCACTGGAGAGAAGCTTGAGATTTTGAAAGCATACGGAGTTGACAGAATATCTGTAAATCCTCAGACCTTTAATCAGAAAACACTTGACCTTATCGGCCGTAAACACACAGTGGAATCAGTTATAGAAAAGTATGAGCTTGCGAGAAAAATAGGATTTGATAACATTAATATGGATATCATTTTAGGTCTTCCCGGTGAGAAACTTCCGGAGGTTACTCATACTCTTTGTGAAATTGCCAGATACAAGCCGGACAGTCTGACTGTACATAGTCTTGCCATAAAGAGAGCCGCAAGACTTACGTTGGAGAGAGATTATTGGGCAGGTGTTTACCGTGCAGGCGATGAGCATGAGATTATGGCGGAAACAAAACTTCAGGATGAGCTTATGTCATTTTCCGGAAACGGTGATGTTGTAGCGGACATTACCGGGAACAGTGAGCCGGTATTTAAGTATCCGGAAATCACGCGTATGATGATGGCATCTTCATATACAGCAGAGATTTTGGGGCTTAAACCATATTATCTCTACCGTCAGAAAAATATGGCAGGGAATCTTGAAAATGTAGGGTATTGTACAGAAGGAAAAGAGTGTCTTTACAATATTCTTATGATGGAGGAGAAACATACGGTTGTCGGCTGCGGCGCGGGAACCAGTACCAAGATAGTTCTTCCGTCAAAGGATGGTGATCCTGCTCACAAACGAGTTGAGAGGTGTGATAATGGAAAGTCTATCCCTGATTATCTTGATGATATAGATAAGTTTGTGGACAGAAAAAAACAGTTATTTGAGTTGTTTTGAAGGAACATGTATAATTAAGTGGAATATGTGATATCAACAAGCATGTCGTCATGTTATAGATGAGATTCAAATGATATTGATAATGTGTGACAGTTTTGTGACTATGAAAACGATATCATTAGGCTATTATAAGAAGATATTTAAGCAGAACATGAAACGATTAAATTTGGTTTCCGTTTTTTAACTATTTATGTCTGCTTTAATATCAGTTCCTGATAAAAAATCTACAATTGAAGATTTTGCAAAGAAACTAGGTTATGACTAAGTTAACGTGGACTGAAGATTATTCAGTATTCAAAATTTTATTTAAGGAGATGGAGGTTTAGGTGATGAAGATAGCGGTTACCAATATTATGGCAGCATTTTTATGGCAGATGAGAAATGAGCATAGAGCACCATTTGTTAATGTTAATGTGCTACAGGATTTCTCTAAATACCTGAACTCTATTGCTAAAAAGCATAATTTTGAGTATGAGTTAGCTGCAACAAAGAAAGATTTTCTGCACGCAGTTGAGAGCACATCCAAGTATTTTCATATTATGAAAGTAAACAATCCTGAAGTTGGAATGGAAACCTTTATCCAGCTAAATCATGATATAACTATGGATGAGCTTTATGATACCTTTGTAGGTCCTTGTGAGTTTGATCTGAGAAGGATTCTTACGGAAGGCTCAAAGGAGTATATAAGGATGGTTGCCAAGGTTGAAAAGGCTACAGCAGCCATTGAGATGGGTATGATGAGCTGAGATTGATGTATGACAAGACTACTATCATATATTGAAGTCAGGAAACTTTCTGATCATGTCTTAAGTGAGTGATTTTAGTAAGATATTATAAAAAAGTGCGGACCGTCAGGTCCGCACTTTTTTTATAATATGGTTACAATCCATGATATGTATAACAGGAAGGATGTGAGATATTCATATTTACATTACATGACCTGTTATCAAGGCTTGTAATTGCTTGTGATATTAACTACTGCAGGTATCATATTGCTTCCGGCAGTGGTTCCGGCATAGCTTCTGATATGATTGATAAATGAATCCTGATCGGTTTCTACATCCATTACAAGCTTCATTTCACGTATTTCCTTGTCAAATACAAGGTATGAATGACATTTCTCAACGGTACTGAGATCCTCCAGAGCATTCTCAAGTACACCTAAATCGTAGTACTGTCTGCCCTTTGCACCATCAGTCATGACAACACGTCCGCTGTTCTCAAGTGTATCAATACGTCCATCCATAAGAATTCTTGCAGTAATACCTGTATTGTAGAGCTTTCCTTCACGCCAAGGATCATTGATGACCTCAATGTTCTCAACAGGTGGAACATCCTTAATGTATAAAGTTCCCCATGCACCGATAGGCTTCTTTTCATAATGGCTATCAAGTATATAAACCTTGATACGGTCTGTGCCCGGAAGCTTGATGAGCTCCTTTCCGACTTCTGCATTAAGCTCACCTACAGGTACACTGTAGAAGTGAGGGAAAACAGCCTCAGGAAGGTGCTTCTTTACCTTTCTTACACTTGTTTCGGTTGTAAATGTGTTAAGTATAGATTCGTAGCACTCAAGGAAGAGTCTCAACTGGTCTTCATCAAAACGGTTCTTCCAAAAACGGAGTTCAGTGTAATATCCCTTATCATCCTCATGAACATTCATATGGAATGGCAGAGAATCGAGCTGTAAATGAACTGTTCTTGCAGGAAGTCCGCCAATCTCAGGTACAAAGAGGATGTGACCCTGATACTGGAAGAACATCTCGCCTTCACGGCTAAGGCTGATAGGACTCTGCATTGAATCCATAATCTGCTTACCTACACGCTTCAGGAAGCTGTTGCTGGTTTCATGTGGTATACGCTGTGTACGCAGGTAGTATGTCTTGAAGAGAGGTCCCACAAGTCTTCTCCAGCGTCCATCTGTTCTTCCTGAATGGATACTGCAGGTCGTTACATCATTTTCGTTGGCAAACAGGCTTACAGCGTAGTTGAAGGATGTAAGGAAAAGTACATTCTCAGACACACCGTTGAGTTTACAGAAGCTCTGAATCTTACGCTTGGAAGTCTTGTCAAAACGCTTTCTGATGACTCCCTTGTCTGCATGATTGAGATCCTCTTTGTCCTTCTTGTTGAGGAGGGAACGCTGCAACTTGTATCCGCGCATCAGCTCATCATAGTATAGTGTTCCCTTGCGGAAACCACCATTATCCTTTAATGCATAGTCATCAAGGATATAGTCATAAATGGTATAAACTTCCTTTTCTACTGTTTTGCCCTGATAAGCTCGGTTAACATCCTCAAGGAGGAGATTCATACTGATACCGTCACCCATGATATGGCTTACATCGAAGAGCATGAACTTACGTGTTTCTGTCTGATAAAGGCGTATATGATATAACTTGTCAACACCATCATATCTGAAAGCCTGAAGAAGAGAGGCTTCTGTCTCCGGCCATTCAGCGTCAGTTACTTTAATGATAGGAACTTCAGGCTCCCAGTCATCATGACGGTACAGCATGAGATAATGAGTCTCCGGATCCGGCTGAATCATGCCCTTAAGTCCCGGATGAGCATTGATGGTGGTGATGATACTTTCACGTAATTTATCAAGGTCTATTGAATTATCTATTTCAAATGTAAAAGGCAGGTTTCCTGTGGTATTGCCCGGGATTACATAGGCAAAATACATCATCATACCTGTAAGAGGATACTTATCCTGATATGGATGAACTTCCATGCCCTTTGTTACGCCAAGGAATGCATCAAGCTTCTCTACAGTGTTATTTTCCAGTATATCCTTGTAACTGAGGATCTTACCCATCTGGGACTCAACTTCCTCAATGAGCTGTATGCAGGCCATGGAATCCATACCTGCGGCAAACAGATCTGTAGTGATTCCGATCATATCATTGTCAATGAGACCGGAGATTATCTCAATAAGCTTTGTCTGATTATCATTTACCGGCTTAACAATGACATCACGCTGATTTTCAGCATTTTTACGTTCATCCTGAACCTTGCTTCTGATGATCTTTCTGGAAGAAGTTTTGGCAAACGGCTTGTTTCTGATTACAACATCGGAAATTCTTGAAAATGTAGGAAGACTCTCATTGTGTTTCGCTACAAGATCCTTGACGAAGGCTTCGATATCCTTGATGCCCATTGAATCCGCATATTCAAAATTAGGATATACTTCAGCTATGATCTGATCATTTTCACCGAGAACAACTATGTCACTGATGATGAGATCTCCATCAAACAGGTTTTCGATAGTCTCAGGTGAGACATTTTCGCCGTTGGATAAAATAATGAGGTTCTTCTTGCGGCCTGTGAGATAGAGGAAATTATCTTCATCTATGCGGGCAAGATCACCGGTTTTCAGCCAGCCATCCTCTGTAAATGCCTCTTTAGTGCTCTCCGGATCCTTGTAGTAGCCCATCATGACTGAAGGACCCTTTACCTGAAGCTCGCCATCAACGATACGGGTTTCACACTGTCTGACAATGAAACCTACACTGTTTCTCTTTTCAGGTCTTGAGTAATCAGGAACGGCAATCTTAGGAGAAGTTTCAGACATTCCGTAGCCCTGACCTATCACGATATTGAAGCTGGTGATAGAATCAGCAAGCTCAGGAGCAAGAAATCCGCCACCGCTTATGATCTTATAAAAACGGTCACCAAGAACCTCGGTTCTGACAGAATCAACTGACCACTCAGGATGCTGCTTTTGAGTGAGCTGCAGACGATTATTGATGAGTTTGATCATCATAGGAACCATCCTGATATAGGTAGGTCTGAACTGTTTTATTTCCTTGAAAAGCTTCTGAAGAGAACTGCAGACAGCAAGGGTGGAGCCATAGCGCATGAGACAGAAAACATCTCCGTTCATGCAGTATACATGGTGTATAGGAAGAACATTGAGTACGATTTCGTTATACTGATCACCCAGATCGTCATTACAGAAAACATTGTCAATAAGGTTTGAGTTTGAAAGCATAACACCCTTAGGATCACCTGTGGTACCTGATGTAAACAGGATGATGCCGCAGTCCTCAGGCTTTGACTGATCTATAAAATTATCTCCGGTATAGCTGTTTCTGAGAGTAGAAACACTATTCTGGTTCTTTATATTCTGGATGCAGATGAATTTCTTGACTTTAGAACCATTTTCCTTGAGATAGGATACCTGTGAGATGTTTTCAAAATCATAGAAAAGAACATCCACATCAGCGTTATTAACATTTCTCAGAAGATCCTGAGCTGAAAGCTGAACGTCAAGAGGTACACACACACCACCTGCACCGTTAACCGCAAAAAGAGCAGAGAGGTAGTTAAATCCCAAACGTCCGTAAAAACCCGCATGTAAAGTATGACCTAGATTTTTTTGCTCCTCTAAAGCCCATTCACCAACTCTTCTGGCGGATTCAAATACTTCCTTGTAGCTTCTTTCATATACTGTATCTTCATAAGCCCAGGTGATAAAAATCTTATCACCGAACACTCTGCCTGCATTCTCAAGAAGCTGATATAGGCTATGAGTTTCCGTAAAACTTACTTCCGGATAACCGGCATTGTCGACGACGATGTGATCATTGCTGTAATTCATCGTAAAATCTCCTTTTCTGATTCACAATTACATGAAACACTTGAGTCAATTGAATTAGAATTATAAAATTCTTAAATAGTGCTTAAAATAGTATGAAAATAGACACAAAACGCAGATTATGTTCAATTTCCCCTCAACTGCATTATATCAAAATCTTTAACTATTACATTGTTAAAAAATAACAAGAATTTATATCATATGTACACAAAAAAACGACATACTAGATAAAGGGTTATATAACTATATGAGATGTTTTTTCCTTTATCCAGTCATAAAGTGTACGTCTTACATCATTTTTGTTTTTATCCCAGAGCATCTCATGACGATATCCTTCATAGATATGTAAGGTTGTGTCGTGTCCTGTTTTCTGCAACCATTCATATACTTCTTTCGGACCTTTACCGTAATTGCCAACAGGATCTTCACTGCCGGAAAAGATATATACAGGAATCTTTGGGACTTTAACTGCCCATTTGTCAGGCCTCAGTTTGGATGCAGAATTAAACAGCTCATAGTAACTGTCCAATGTAAAGAATACATTTAATGGATCTTCGGCGTGCTCTATACAACACTGATCATCAGTGGAACACCAGGCATAGTAGTTAATAGGATTTTTTATACGTTTCAAATATTTTATAACCATGCCTTTACCGATATTCATGTCAACATAAGACCCGCCGAGAAACAGTCTTCTGAGCCATACATAGGCAATAACGGGATAGATAGTGAAGCTGTGTCCTGCTGTTCCGCTGATTATAAGAGCGTCAACATCCTTTGGGAACCTGACTACATAGGATCTTGCCATAAAGGAACCCATTGAGTGGCCAAACAGAAATACAGGAATATCCGGATATGTTTCCTTAACTTTACTGATGTGATTCCTGAGATCGGTTTGCATATAAAACCACCCATTATTTCCAAAGTGCCCGGGATGGTTCTGCGATTTTCCATGTCCCTGCAAATCTATTGCAGAAGTGACAAACTTAAGAGTACATAGTTCCTCACAAAAATCAGTGTATTGCCCACTGTGACCTGACATTCCATGAACAATAACTACTATTCCCTTGGGTGCTGCCTCATCAGGTGAAAACATACAGCTGTAAATCTCGCCATCGCCATTTTCGGCAGGCGTAAACCATTCTTTCTTATTCATAAGCCCCTCAAGAATATTTTTTCTTCTATTATAGTTTAATGGGATGAATAATTCATTCCTCAAATCATAAAATATTTATTGTGAATGATGGTTGATTAAAAAATTGTATACAGTGTTCGCAATTCATTAAGATTTTAATAATTATCAAAAATATGCTTTCAATTTTTGGAAATTGATTTATACTATGTCAAACGGTTGAGACATTACCGATTAAAAGCTACATTTTGATAAGAAAGGTTTAATTTCAATGAGCACACAATCAGTAAGTGAAATAATGGTTAGAAACAATAATCTTGTATGTGTAACAGACTGTGAGACAGGTGATAAGATGAAGTTTCTGGTTAAAGGATTCAACAGCCCGTTTTATGGACATGCTATAGGGCATCATGTACAGGTTGGTGCCAGCAGATATCTCATAGACGGAGTTATATCTCAGTGATTGCAGCATGCATGGAATAGAATTTACTTTGACAGAATCAGATGATACTGAAGGATATCTGATAGAGAATATGTCATAAATGTTGATATAGCTGCTGTTGGTGTGATTTGTGAAGCACTGACAGCAGTTTTATGTTGATTTATATCGTATATCGTGGTATTTTATAGCACGTTGCTTTAAGCACAGATATACATGAGTTCGTGACCTTCCTCATGTAAAACAAAACTAAAGGAGAAATTTATGGATAGTAAAAGAATGTTGTTTATGGCACAGGCGGCAATGATTGCTGCTCTCTATGTAGCTCTGACCTATGTATTTGCAGCTATATCATTTGGAGAAGTACAGTTACGTATAGCCGAGGCGCTTACGATACTCCCTATGTTTACACCTGCAGCTATACCGGGACTTTTTGTAGGCTGTATAATCGGAAACACCATGAGCGGAGCTGTACTTCCGGATATAATCTTTGGAAGCATCGCAACACTTGCAGGAGCTTTCGGGACATGGACACTGCGTAAAAAGAGTCCTTTCCTTGGATGCCTTCCGCCTATTATTGCCAATATAATTGTTGTGCCATTTGTACTTAAGTATGCATATGGTGTAGAGCTTCCGATACCTTTTATGATGCTTACAGTTGGAGCAGGAGAGGTTCTCGGATGCGGATTGCTTGGTTTGGTTCTGTATTTTGCCTTATGCAAGCATAAGAATTACATATTTAATTCTGAGATATTTGAAACAGCACATAATATCTGAGAGGTTTTGAAGCCGCGGCATTTGCCGCGGCTTTTTCGATTTTATCAGAGAACAGTGATGAGAAGGCCCAATGTCACGGAAAAATGACATTGGGCCTTTATGATAAAGGTAACTTGAATTATCTAGGATAAATGCATAATACCGTAAACAAGAATGCCTATCACTGCACTTATTACGATGACAGTAGGGATACCCAGTTTTACGAATTTCAGCAGCACAAAATCCAAAATGCTTATCAGGATAGTTGCGATGGAAATATTACCCTCGGATACATAATTGGTTATAGATAAGGTATAAAGAACACCTATCACCATGGCAATGCAGGCAGGTCTTACCCCTACAAGCAGCTTCTGCATAATATCTGATTTTTTGAATTTTTCAAAAAACATGGCAGCAACAAGACAGAGAGTGACAGAAGGTGTTATCGCTCCGAGATTGGCACAGATAGCGCCGGTAAGTCCAGCTCCCCGTAATCCTGCGAAGGTTGCACAGTTAAGTCCGAGAGGACCTGGCGTCATCTCAGCGATAGCAACGATATCGGATATCTCCTCAAGTGTGAGCCACCCATGAGACATCATCTCACTGGTGATGAGAGGAATCATGGAAAGACCTCCGAAGCTTGTGAATCCGATTTTGACGAAACTCCAGTAGAGGTGGATCAATGTCATGATATCAGCCATATCACACCTCCCTGCGGACATAGATCTCACTGATGATCCATCCGGACACTGCACCGAGAACTACAAGGTAGACACAGCTTATATCAAATACAAGATACAGAACAACACACAGAACTGTGACAAAATAGCATGGTGGGAACTTGAAGGAGCCCTTTATCATATTGAAGGCGGCTGTCAGGATGATAGGAACAACAGCACATCTGATACCGTTCATGGCAGCAGCCACCCAGAAATTGGACTTGAAGGATGTGTAGAAAGATCCTACCACAAGAAGCACCAGAAAGGGTGGAAGTATCATGGCGAAAAGACATACAAACGCTCCGGCTATTCCATACTGACTGTATCCAAAGAGTATGGCTATATTTCCGATCATGGTACCCGGAAGACTTCTGCCTACACTGGTCATATCGAGAAGCTCCTGTGATGATATGAGCTTTCTGTCTTCAACGTATATTTTCTGCATTTGTGCGATGATGCTCCATCCACCGCCGAAAGTAAAAAGTCCGAACTTTAAAAAATCAAAAAACAAAGTTCGAAGAGAAGGCTTTTTGCGCCGTTCTGTATGTTTGGCATTTACTGTAGTGCTATCCATAGCTTATCTCCTTTAACAAAAATACTTTATGATTTTATCATGAAAAAATATTCTGTAGTTATCAGACTTTATTATATAAAGCATAAAGTTGATTATGACCATATAATGACTGCCTTTATAGGTTTTTGAGCAGTAATCCGTCAGAATTTATAAGGTTTAATTCCTGCAAAATTAATGATATCTGATTATGAAAATAATATAATTATATAAAACAGTGTAAGTGTCAATGTATTGCTTTACATAGAAGCAAGAGTCATCTTCACAATAGAAAAATATTTAGAAATCAATATAGTACCGGAGGAAAAGAAATATGCAGAACAAAAAATGGTATGAGTGGTTGGTGATGGTTGTATTCTTTGTTATGGCCGGAGTATGTGTCTATCTGAATTTTTTTTCAGGGCAGAGTGAAAGTTTAGGCAGTATAGCTGTTAATGCGGCTATGTTTTTTATTGTGGCCATAATACTCCTTAGCAGTGACATGAACTGTTTTGTACCTATGAACAGTATTATTATGGATCTTCAGCGTGTTACGGCAAAAATCAGAAACGATGCCATGAACAGTCATGATTTTCTTTACGATACATATAAGGATAATCAGGATCTGCTTTTTGAGGAGCAGTACTTGAAGGATGCCTACAAAGACTATCAGTATGAGCTTAACCGTATCAATGAAATGAAGGAGCACAGCTATAAGTGCGATATAGAGGATTTTATCAACAGCGGCATCATTGATGATGTACTGCACCGAAACCAGCTTAATCAGGTAGCAGGTGTTATGACAGGACTTGGTATCCTCGGCACCTTTATAGGACTGTCCATAGGCCTTCAGGAGTTCAATACAGGCTCCACCATGGAGATCACAAACAGTATCACACCTCTTATGAATGGTATCAAGGTTGCTTTCCATACTTCAATCTATGGTCTTGTATTCTCATTGACATTTAACTATGCCTTTAAACGCAAGATAGATGAAGCAGAAAGTGCTATAAGAAGCT
Organism: Oribacterium sp. UBA4274; assembly: GCA_002396005.1. GTDB lineage: Bacteria > Bacillota > Clostridia > Lachnospirales > Lachnospiraceae > Oribacterium. The sequence goes on along the minus strand of DGVW01000113.1, from coordinate 10,956 downwards.
TCCTTGTTTCATATCGTAAGTATGTTCTTCCGGACAGTGAGTATGACAGTGTCAACAAACTGATTGAGCTTCAGGAAAAGCAGCTCTCAACCATAAGTGATATGGGCGAAAGATTTACTGAAGATATGACTCGCGTTCTGACACCTCAGTTTGACCGTATGAATAAAACACTTAATGATTTTGTGAATGTAGCAACACAGAATCAGACAGAAGCTCTCAGAACCGTTGTCAATGCTTTCATTATAGAAATGAATAAGTCATTAAACAATGCTTTTATAAGCCTTTCGGATACCATCAATGAGTGCTATCAGATACAGAACAATAATGCCGCACTTATGAAACAGGTGCTTGATGAAACCGGAAGTACCAGAGAGATAGCACATCGTATAAATGAAGAGGCCAAGCTTCTTGGCGATCAGCTTGCGGGATTTACAGCAAGTGTGGTTGAAGTGCAGCAGGAGATGAAACGCAGCATGAATGATCTCTGGGTATCTAATGGAACCAATCAGAAGCTTATAGCGGATGACCGCCAGTATTTGAGAGATCTTGAGAGCTACAGAAGTATGCTTAATGAATCTGTCAAAGTATTCCAGACAGAGCTCAATGCCCAGAAGGAACTGCTTGATGCCATAAGACTATCAGTCAACAAGCTTCCTAAGGATATCGACAATACCTTTAAGGTTATCGACAACAATCTGATAAATGTAGAGTCACATCTTGTAAATCAGGTTGCGGATATAAAGAGGGCAAATGATCAGTTACCTAAGCTTGTAAGCAATAGTTACAGGGATCTTCAGGATGTGGTTGAAAGAGCTGCATCAGAGATCAACAATCTGACCTTGGCTATTCAGGATGCAAGAAGGAATTCAGGCACAGCAAGAAGGAATTGATATGTTTAATAAAAATAGCAAAAACAGGCAAAATAGAAAACAGGATGGAGAAACAACATATTGGCTTTCGTATTCTGATATGATGGCAGGACTGCTTTTATGTTTTGTACTGATCATAGCTCTTACTACATTACATTCTCAGATCCGATTTGATCAGAAGGAGGAACAGCTTGCCGGAAAGGAACAGGAGCTGGTAGTTCAGGCTTCGGAGCTGGATGAACAGAAAAAGGTAGTGGCTGCCCAAAAGGAAGAACTTGAAGAGCAGGAATTGAAGCTTGCAGCACAAAGGGAACTTCTTCTTACTCAGGAGGATAAGCTTAATTCTCAGGAGGCTACCCTCAATGAACAGTCGCAGCTTCTTCAGGAGCTTGAAGAGATTATGAACACTCAGCAGGCCAAGCTTGACCGTATCATCGGTATCAGATCAGAACTTATAGAAGAACTGAAAGAGGAGTTTACAGGATCCAACCTTAACATTTCCGTTGATGAGAAGACCGGAGCCATCACTATGGATTCCAGCGTTTTGTTTGAGTATAACAAGGATGAGCTCAAGGATACCGGAAAAGCTTTCCTTGCAGAGTTTCTTCCGAGATATGCAAATATACTCCTCAGTGACAAGTATAAAGAGTATGTTTCTTCTATATCTATAGAAGGACATACCGATACTCAGGGTACATATCTTTTCAATCTGGATCTTTCTCAAAAAAGGGCCTATTCGGTAGCTGCTTTCTGTCTTGGCGATGATTCCACTATCCTCAAAGGAAATCAGCTAACAGCAATGCGTGATTTGATTTCCACCAACGGTAAGTCATATACAGATCCTATATTAAATCAAGACGGATCTGTCAATATGGAAGCTTCACGAAGAGTAGAGTTTATGTTTACACTGAAGGATGAGGATATGATCAGGGAAATGATAGAAATTCTCAATGAGCAGGAAAATGCTTCAAATAATGATTCAGAAGAAATAATAGAAGAAAATACAGGAAACGAATAAATTTAGTTAAATTGCATAATTATAAAAACTCTCCTTTTATACCATTGAATCGTGCCATTTTAAATAGTATGATAAACATATTGAGTTTCACATTCACACACTAATTTGTTAAAGCAATAAAGCGTGTTGGACATGTTGTACTTGATATATTAACAAAAAAGGGGAGCAATATGGTTAATAAAAGTAAACGGTATCTTACGATCGGTTGTCTTTTGGCAGTAGTTTGTTTGTTGGTGATTGCAAAATTTTTCACTTCACCTGAAACCGTTCAACAGTCTTTTTGGGCGCTGGTGCCACCTGTTATAGCCATAGGTTTGGCGCTTATCACTAAAGAGGTATACAGTTCTCTCTTTATGGGAGTGCTGACGGGTGCGCTGTTATATTCCGGATATAATTTTGAAGGAACTCTCACACATATCTTCAATGATGGTATCATAGCGGTTCTATCTGACAGTTATAATGTTGGTATTTTATGTTTCCTGGTTATTTTGGGAGCTATGGTTCAGCTTATGAACAGAAGCGGCGGTTCTGTTGCGTTTGGCAGATGGGCTTCAAGTCATATCAAGTCCAGAGCCGGAGCACAGCTTGCGACTATAGCATTCGGCTGTCTCATATTTATTGATGATTATTTTAACTGCCTTACAGTAGGATCTGTAATGAGACCTGTGACTGATAAGCACAAAGTCAGCCGTGCAAAGCTTGCATATCTTATAGATGCTACTGCAGCACCTATCTGTATCATTGCACCGATTTCATCATGGGCGGCAGCAGTTTCCGGATTTGTTGAGGGAGAGAATGGAATGAATCTGTTCCTAAAGACGATTCCTTACAATTATTATGCTGTGCTTACCATCATGATGATGATATTACTGGTTGTGCTCAGAGTGGATTTCGGTCCGATGCGTGAACATGAGATCAATGCTATAGAGCATGGTGATCTTTACACAACAGAAGAGAGACCTTTTGAAGACGCAGAAGATCATACAGATTATAAAAAAGGACATATTCTGAACATGCTTGTTCCTATTGTCTCACTTATCGTATGCTGCGTTATCGGTATGATTTATTCCGGTGGATTTTTTGAGGGAGAGAGCTTTATAGATGCATTTGCAGGTTCAGATGCTTCCGTTGGACTTGTACTTGGATCATTTGGTGCTTTGGTTATTACCATTATTTATTATCTCATTGCCAATGTTATTTCATTCGATGAATGTATGGATTGTTTGCCGGATGGATTTAAGCAGATGATTTCGCCTATCCTTATACTTACATTTGCCTGGTCTTTAAAGGCTATGACAGACAGTCTCGGAGCCAAGGAGTTTGTTGCATCTATTGTACAGAGTTCAGCTTCAGGATTTATGAATTTTCTGCCGTTTATCATATTTGTGATTGCGATAGGACTTAGCTTCGCAACAGGAACTTCATGGGGAACATTCGGAATACTGATCCCTATAGTAGTTGCAGTATTTGAGGGTGTGGATCATACAATGATGATTATAGCCATGTCTGCTTGTATGGCAGGTGCGGTATGCGGAGATCACTGTTCGCCTATTTCCGATACGACAATCATGTCCAGCGCCGGAGCCCAGTGTGTACATCTTAACCATGTTTCAACACAGCTTCCATATGCATTGATATGTGCTTTGGTTTCTTCACTTACATATATTGTTGCAGGCTTTACAGAGAATGTTTATGTTTCCCTTGGATTTGGAATGGTTATGCTGGTAGTGGTTTTGCTTGTCCTGCAGAAGGTTACAGGTAAGGAAACTGAGTAATATTTAACTTAAAGATTTCATAGTTATATGTGATTTCGCAGTATTGAAGGAGTCTGACTTTTGTCAGGCTCCTCTTTTTCTGAAAAAAATATTTAAAAATGTGTGATTCTTTTGTGATGCTTAATGATGTATCATAAAACAAATCAAATAAGTTTCATTGAAATGGTTATGGCAGCATGAAAATGTGCGGTACTTTGATTATGATTTATAGTTGAAAGTTTATGTATTAACATTTGGAGTGTATATGGGAACCGATGAAATCATCACTGAAAACATAGAATATAATCTGAAACAGACCGTTTTCATGAATAGAGATTCCATAGTCGGTGATGATATAAAAGCTGATTTGGATATAAGAGTAGTGTTGGTTAATCCTGTGAACAACTCCGGAATACCCTCTGGATTTGATTTTGATGATTATCTGAAGCAGGTGATAAAAGGTTGTGTAACTCCTGAAAAGCATGATGAGTTTCTGCATATTGTATATGAACCTTTTAAAAACTCAGGCGGATTAGGGGGTGGATTTTGGGCAGGAAATGGCACAGAGAATCAGCCTAAAAATCTTATAGAGTCATATACTGACAGGTTTACCGAATGTTTTGGAGATAAGGGGAGAAACATAGTGACTTCTCCTATTGCAGTCAGAGAAATAGTTGAGCGTATGCATGTCAATGGCAGGGCTTATACAGATTACTATGATCTGCCACAGATAAACAAGATGAATTACCTTGAAATTGTATGTGACATAATTGAGAATTTGAGTCGTGGTGAGGTTGCAAAAAGCTTTGGACATAATAATCAGGAGCATATCATAGTAACCTTTCGCCCGACAGGTAAGGACTATGTCAATGTATATCTTCCGGAAAATGTTGTGAATATTGATTCCGGAAAGATCCCCGGAATATTCAGGAGTCAGGTGACAACTTAAAGATCAGTCTGATCTGATAGTTAATTGTATAGAATAGTATGTAGAATCGCTGTAGTTACTTTTAAAATGTAGCTGCGGCGATTTTCTCTTTTTAAATGAACTTATATATGTGATAATTAATTTAATATTGTCGAATAATATGAAGAAAAAAACACTGTATCATGATCATCACATAGCTATGTTTATAGAAAGGTTTTCAAATGCTTGTTGCAAAAGTCGGTTCAGAAACATTGGGAGCTGCGGTTGTCCTTGTACTTCTTGTGGGTGCAGTGACAACTTTCAGAAGAGATAAAAAAAATCACTGTCTTCTTATGATTCTTTTTGCCAATTTCATGATGCTTATTTTGGATGCCTTTACCTGGTGGCTGGAGTACAACGGAAAAGTAGAAACGATGTATGTTATCCTCACCATATCTTCGGTTAGTTTGATGTATTTCATAGTAGCGGTATTTAATTACTATATTTATTGCTATCTGTCTGAAAAGGTACATATTCCGTTGTGGGTGGGTTATTTTGGAGTGCCATTCTGTCTGTTGGGCGTAATCATGTGGGTGATATCGCCGTTCACCGGACAGGTGTTTTATATAGCTAATGGTGAATATATCCACGGTCCGATGTATATGTTTTCTCAGATGCTGGGTGCAAGTGTGATCTTCTTTGATTTTGTTCTTACTGTGATTCACAGAAACAATCTTGAGTTTATGGACTCGATAGCGGTTCTTTCATATATGGTGCTGCCTCTCATAGCAGTTGTTATAACTATCAATATTCCGGAGATTGGGTCAGTACTTATCTATCTGTCTGTTACTATAAGTATTCTTATGGTCTATACCTTTATCCATGTTCAACAGAACATGGAGCTTAGGGAAAAGGAAAATGCCCTGACTCAGGAGAGACTCTCTATAATGATGAGTCAGATTCAGCCCCACTTTCTGTATAACTCCCTGAATGCTATATATTATCTGTGCACCAAGGATCCGGCCATGGCTCAACAGGCTATCGGTGAGTTCTCAGATTATCTTAGGGGTAATCTTGATTCTCTCAGAACCAAGGAACCTGTTCCCTTCGAGAAAGAACTGGATCATATCAGGAATTATCTTGCACTTGAGAAAATGCGATATGACGAAGACCTCAATATTGTCTATGATATTCAGGCCAAAAACTTCAAGCTTCCTGCATTAACCGTACAGCCTATAGTTGAAAATGCCGTCAAGTATGGCGTAGGCAAGTCGCCTGATGGAGGTACGGTTACGATTTCTTCCAGAGAATATGATGAAAGGTATGAAATTATTGTAGATGATGATGGTGTGGGAGGTTATACGGAAGCCAAGAGACAGTATGACGGACGTTCTCATATCGGTATTCAAAATGTACGTGAAAGATTAAAGCTGCAATGTGACGGCTCACTCATTATAGAAAGTGAAGCGGGGATAGGTACAAAAGTTACAATTACAATCCCTAAGGATACAAAAGGCTGATTTATACCACATATTTTATAAATGGAAAATTGCATTTATGTGTGTATGGATTTGTGACGAAAAATATTTAAAGCGTGAATTATATTTAGCTTAAATGTATCGTTAACTGTTTAGATCGTTCTGTCGGTTTAAGAGCAATATGAGAGGTATAGATATGACATATAATTATAAAATGATGGAAAGAGTAGATGGAAAAACCGCATCTCAGCTGGATGATGAGCTGAGACAGATCATTGACAGCGGTAATACAGAGATTTTTATTGATATGACCAATACCAAATACATAAGCTCGGCAGGCATGCGCGCGATTCTTTCTGCCCAAAAAGCAATTAATAAGCAGTCAGGCTCTATTGTACTGGGCGGTGTTTCGGATACTATACGTGAGATTTTTGATGTGACGGGATTTTCAAGCTTTCTCACTATAAAAAATTGATGATAGTGGGTGGTTGATTTAAGAATCAACCTTTGTTTTATGCGATTGAGATGAGGGATAATTTTGACGCAGTACGAAAATGATGATAAGTATTCAAAATTTATAAAAGGAAAATCAACGCAGAGTGATTATCCGGAAGAGGATGAAGGACGTAAGAGAGGGATGATTGATATAGCAGATATCAAGTCCTTTGCCCTTATGTTTGCCGAACTAACAAAATATCCTCTCATGTATTTATGCTGTGATTTCATTACATTTCGTGTGGGAATGAGAATACATGGGAATTATGATGCTGAGCAGTTTTTAAGTAGATATGGGAATATATATTATCTACTCAGCAATGTGTTGTTTGTTAGTGTATGTTGTATTCTGCTGTCTTTATCAGGACATTCTATAATATCCAAATTCAGCATATTCAGAGACATTAAGTCATTGACATCATGGAAGGAAAAGAGCATTAAGTCAAGATTCAAACGTCTTAAGAAAAAAAGTAAAGAGCTTTTCCTAAAAGGAATCACAGTGAAGCATGTTATACTTCAATATCTTATTCATTTCTTTGTGGGAGCAGCTATGGGGGGACTGTTCCTTTCTGCGGTTTATTTTCTTGAGAGAGTGGGCCTGATGTCGATGATACGGGAAAATGCTTTTATCCGGATGAATCGCAACCGGATGATAGGAGCCTTTACCTTTTGCTTTATGGTTCCTTTAGCAGAAGAAATCATCTATCATGCACATAACATGACGGTTCTTCGTAAGGATTTCGGTGTAATTAAGTCATCGGTACTTGTTACGTTGGTATATCTTTTGTTCCATTTCAAAACCAGTCTGGTGATTTTGTATGTTCCTATAGTTTTTATGATGAGTGTTGTTTTTGACAAGACGAGAAATATCAGAAACAGTGCTCTGTATGTTTCGGGGCATCCGGTTTCTGCAAGAGAAGAAAAAGTTAACATTATCTCTATAAAAGACAGACTGAGGAACGGGACAAGAAACAGCATAGTGAATGATACTGAGAGAAGCAATGAGGTAAATGTATCAACAGAGAACCATAATATTACTAAGATGCATTTAGGAACATCTGCAGGGTCAAAGCCTGATATCACATACAGTTTGCTTATCAATACAGGATTTCATATGACACTGATAGGCGGATGGATGATTTGCTTTGTACAGAATGATATCTACAGAGCCTTTGTGAGGTGGGATAATGTAATGCTTGTGATGGTGATTTGTGCATTTCTGTTGCATAGATTTATAGTAAAGCAGCATATTTTAGAAGATGTATAAGTTTTTGAGGGGTGTGAGACATGCAGGTACTTGCGATTGATGATGAGAAGCTCGCGCTGGAAGGACTTACTGATGTTATAAAAAAGGCTCTTCCCGATGCAGAGGTATTTTCTTATCGCAATGCTTTGAAGGCAATTGAAGATATTGCGGATAAACATATCGATATAGCATTTCTGGATATCGAAATGAGAGATATTAACGGACTTGAGTTTGCAGATCATCTAAAGGAAAGATTTCCGAAGATCAATGTCATCTTTACTACGGGGTACAGTGAATATGTGGGTGAGGCTATGGATCTTCATGCCAGCGGATATATCATGAAACCTGTAACACTTGAGAAGATGAAGAAGGAGATAGATGATCTGAGATATCCTATACAGGATGAAGTACCAAAGGATGTGCTGAGGGTACAGACATTCGGTAACTTTGAGATCTTCAAGAATGATCAGGTTCTGAGCTTTCAATACAATAAGACCAAAGAGCTGTTTGCTTATCTGGTTGACCGTTGCGGGGCACTCACCAGTAACGGAGAAATACTCGGCGTTTTGTGGGAGGATGATGCCAATCCGGAAAAGAAAGCATCATATCTTCAGAATCTGAGGGCCGATATGATCTCAACTCTTACAGAGGCGGGATTTCCGGATGTGATCGTTCGTAAGAGAGGAGCAGTAGCTGTTGCGGCGGATCAGATACAGTGCGATATGTATGAGTGGAAGAACGACAGAGAGCATGCAAAAGTACGTTATGCAGGTGAGTATATGAACCAGTACAGCTGGGCCGAATACAGTAAAGGCGTATTGGAGTGATTCCGTTAAAAATATAACTTTTGATTTAGGGATACACATTTCGGATTTTTCTGATAGAATGTACAGTATTGTAATTAATAAACCGGTTTACCGGTTTGGATATTCAAAAGGAGTATAATTATGGAATTACCATTTAAGATTGATCTTTCAGGACAGGTTGCCGTTGTAACGGGAGGAACAGGCGTTATCGGAGGCATGTATGCACGTGCTCTTGCTGCTTGCGGTGCCAAGGTAGCAGTCCTGGGACGTAATAAAGAAAACGGTGCTCAGGTTATTTCGGATATTGAGGAACAGGGAGGAGAGGCTATGGCCGTATCCGGTAATGTTCTTGACAGAGATTCTCTTCTTGCTGCTCGTAAGGAGATCCTTGACAAGTGGAATCATATCAATATTCTTGTTAACTGTGCAGGCGGTGCAATCAAGTCAGCTCAGGTGCCACAGGATTACTTCTGTGAGGCTGAGGAAGGTACTGATACATATTTTTCATTGGATCTTGAGAATGTACACAAGGAACTTGACCTCAACATCTACGGAACTATGCTTCCTACACAGGTATTCGGTGAGGTCCTTGTGGGACAGGACAATGCCAATATCATCAACATTTCATCTATGTCGGCATATCATCCGCTTACAAGGATTCCGGGATACTCAGCAGGTAAGGCAGGAGTTGCAAGCTTCACAGAGTGGTGCGCTATCTATTTTGCCAAGAGTGGCATAAGGGTTAATGCTGTTGCTCCGGGCTTCTTCCAGACCACACAGAATCACGCCCTTCACTTCAATGAGGACGGCTCACCAAAACCACGTGCACAGCATATCGTAGATGCAACACCTATGGGGAAGTTCGGAGATCCGGAAGACCTCGTTGGAGCCCTTCTCTATCTTGTAAATCCTAAGGGATCAGGATTTGTAACAGGCGTTGTTCTTCCTGTTGATGGTGGATTCCACGTATATCAGGGTGTTTGATCATTAACATTTTTCTATATTTTCATTCAGGGTGCATAGAGATATGCACTCTTTTTCTTTGGAAATACGTTGGAGTTATGATTTGTATGCGTTATTATTACTTGATTTTATATAATGTTGAGACTATACTTCAAAGTATGCGGCCGTCATATTAATACATGTTTAACACTTATTGTGCGGTCCACGGGAAGGGTAGATATGAAGACCCTCGCATAAAAAGGAGTACATTATGGGATTAGAATTCAGAGCAAAGCTTCCGTCCAGTTCGGAGATCAGAGAGCAGATTCCGCTTCCTGCAGATCTCGCCAAAATCAAAGCGGAAAGAGATGAGGAAATCAAAGCTATCTTCAGAGGGGATTCCAAAAAGTTTCTCCTTGTTATAGGTCCATGTTCAGCGGATCATCCTGATCCTGTACTTGATTATTGCAACCGTCTGAAAGAGGTTGCAGAACAGGTCAAGGACAGCATCATGATCGTTCCTCGTATATATACAAACAAACCACGTACCACAGGACAGGGATATAAGGGCATGCTCCATCAGCCTGATCCTGAGAAGGGCGCCAATGTTTTAGATGGAATTGCTGCCATAAGACATCTTCATATGGAGGTTCTCAGGCAGACCGGTATGTCTACAGCAGATGAGATGCTGTACCCTGACAATCTGAGATATTTAAGCGATATCATGAGCTATGTCGCAGTGGGAGCAAGATCGGTAGAGAATCAGCAGCATAGACTGGTTGCATCAGGTATAGATGTGCCTACTGGTATGAAGAACCCTACCTCCGGAGACTTTGGGGTTATGCTTAACTCCATTTATGCAGGACAGCATCCGCATGATTTCATTTTCCGTGAGTGGGAGGTCAAGTCAGACGGTAATCCATATACACATGCAATTCTCAGAGGATCACAGTCCAAGCACGGTCAGATCATGCCTAATTATCATTATGAGGATCTTAAGCTTCTTTATGATCTCTATACCAGAAAGGAACTGGTTAATCCGGCGGTTGTTGTAGATACCAACCATTGTAACTCGGCCAAGAGATACAGAGAGCAGCTTCGTATCGCTCAGGAAATCATGCATTCACGAAAGTATTCACCGGAACTTGCCCGATTTGTCAAGGGCCTGATGGTTGAGTCATATATAGAGGAAGGCAACTGTAAGGTTGAAGATCATATATATGGCAAGTCCATCACTGATGCATGCATCGGCTGGGAGGATACCAAGAGACTTATTTCCAATGTCTATGAGTATGTTCAGATGACCAGGTTTGATGCCTGAAAGGTTTTATAGGAAAATTCATGATGTCCCGAGTTAAATGTTTGCATTTATCTCGGGGCATTGTATAATATGACGTAATGTCAAAATATATCCATTTTATATCGGTAAAGGAATAAAATG
>DGVW01000047.1:32301-32801 GCA_002396005.1 Oribacterium sp. UBA4274 | reverse complement strand
CAGCTTACGTACACAAGCTTTTCCGGTGACATCTCCCCTATGGTTGCCAATGCTCTCTCATCGCAGCCCTTTCTAGGTGGGTCCACACAAACCACATCGATGCGTTCTGAAGGATGCTCCTCATACCACTTCGGCAGTACTTCCTCGGCGGCTCCCACGTAGAACTCAGCATTTTTGATACCATTTAACTCAGCATTCTGCCTTGCATCCCTGATGGCCTCAGGTATGATCTCTACACCGTAAACATGCCTTGCTTTCTGAGACATAAAGAGAGAAATAGTTCCGATACCACAGTACAGATCCCAGACATTTTCTGTCCCATTAAGCTCAGCAAACTCAAGAGCGGCGCCATACATTCTTTCGGTCTGAACAGGGTTCACCTGATAGAAACTAAGTGGAGAAATGCGGAACCTGATGCCACCGATGTTGTCCTCGATATATCCCGGTCCATATAGATCAACTATCTTCGTTCCCATTATGACATTGGTTTTTTCTGTGTT
>DGVW01000047.1:0-32148 GCA_002396005.1 Oribacterium sp. UBA4274 | reverse complement strand
CATCTCCGCCCTTGTCTCTGCCACTTTCTCCAGCATCTTTACATCCGGCAGAATAGCAATCACCCATAGTTCCTTGAGCAGAGCTGCCACACAGACTCTTAAGAAGCTCATCCCTGTGCGGAATATCAGTTCCATTCACTACAAGGCAGACCATCCTCTGTCCCGATGTAAATCCTTTCCTTATAAGAACATGCCTAACAAGGCCCTTTCCGGATTTCTCATCATAAGGATCGATATCAAAAGTCTCCATCCAGGCGATGATCTTCCCAAGGATAACTTTATTCTCCTCCACACCGAGAAGACAGTCCTCACACTCTATAACATCGTGAGTTCTTCCAGCATAGAAGCCTGCGATGATCCTTCCATCTTTACTGCGTGAAATCGGGAACTGAGCCTTGTTGCGATAACGGAGAGGTTTTTTCATACCAACAATCGGTTCAAAAACCGCATCCAGAACCTCACTCTCCACCTCACCTATACGTGTCAGATTGTTATAGACCTTGTCACTCTTGAACCGAAGCTGTGCCTCATAACTCATCTGCTGAAGCTGACAGCCTCCGCATCTTCTTGCGATAGCACACTCCGGCTTCTTGCGGTATTCACTTGCTTCGATGACCTCCACAAGTCTTGCAAACCCATAATTCTTTTTTACCTTTGTGGCTGCTGCACGGACGGTATCCCCGATAACAGTATCCTTTATAAACCACACAAACCCGGCATCGGTTTTACCGATGCCGAGTCCTTCACTTGAAAAATCTTCTATTTTAACAGTAAACTGTTCATTTTTGTTCATCTATATAACTCCTGACGCAAATCTCGCCTGATATAAAAGATGAAGCTGTTACAAAAACAGAACTCCTTTCAGAATCCAATAATCCTCCCAAAGCCGCACTGCTCTTTCGATCAGAAATCAAAAACTACGATACTGCAATTGAGCCAAATCAATTAGTATCACCAAATACCTTACCCGAAACATTGAGCGTGATGCTCTGGGCAGTTGGCAGATCACTGTTACGATGCACCAGAACCGCCTGTCCGGTTCCTATCTGCATGGCCTTAATAAGCGCAAGATCCGCACAGGATGTATAATCCCATATCTTGTTTAAGCCTTCAGGCTTGTGAATGCATATGCCTTGAGACAGTGTAAATTCCGGAAGTTCCTGAACTCGTATAGCCTTCAAAACATCATCATTGATATTTCTCAGACGGTCTATAACTTCTTCATCTCTGAACCCTTCAAAAAGAAGGACAAACTCTGCACCTACATAACGAGCCACATAGAGATAGTCTGTAACATATCTCTTGAGAATGTTGGACAACTCAACCAGGCAGCGATCACCTATGGTATAGCCATACATATCGTTGATTCGCTTAACATTATCGATAGTGAGCATGGCGATGCCAAAGCTCTCCTCCTTGGCGTAACATCTCTCAAAAAATCTATCCGCCATGTCATTGAAGGATTTACGATTCGGCAAACCTGTCAGATCATCTTCAACCGTACGTTTTTCCAGTGCAACCCTAACATCATAATCTAAGACGTTTAAGGTTTCAACTTCAATCAACATACTCATTGCACGATTCTGTGCCTGACGCGCAGCATTGGCATACTCACGGAACTTCTCAAGTTCTTCCTGAAGCTTGTTGCTGGCATGATTGTTCTCATAGAAGTTGATCTTTGTGTTGCTGAGCTCCTGCTTGAAACCGTAAAGATCCGTAAAATTAAGGAAATTCTCCATCTTGACTACAAGATTCTTGAAGTAATCAACATAGCTGTCATTATCTGCGAGAAGATTCAGGACAAAGAAAAACTCCGCTACATAATCACCCTTGAAGCTCTTGGTCGAGAAGTAGGTATTGAGCTTGTCAATGTATACATCATCCCACTTATGGTCTCCGGTATATTCATTCCAGATAATGTGGGCAACAGAAAGATATGGTTCAAAATTGATATTTTTATTTTCCTGTGCAAAGTTATCTATCTGTGCAATGATGTCGCCGGCATTGGTAGTATCACCGAGAAGTACATAACAGCGTGCCAGTGAGCACAAATGACGCATATAGTACATATGATAGAAGCTTTGTCTGTTTATCAGATAGAAAAATCTCTCCGTTGCAAGCTGATACTTTAATCCTTCCTGATAGTTACCGATAGTGTAACATAAGTCCGAAAGATCCTCATAAGAACGGATCAGAATATGTCCGAACTCTTTATGCATCTCGATATTTTCTTCTGATATTTTGATTGCAGAGGAAAGACACTGCATGGCATTGGCTTTATTGCCCTGTCTTGTAAATGTACTTGCAAGCAAAGTAAGCGCACGACACAGCTCCAGCGATGATCCGGACTCCGTAGACTCTCTGATAGATTTCCTCAGATATCGCACGCACTCGCTGCAGTTTCTCATATTGTAATAGTATCTTGCGATATAGTAATTACACAGACTGGCAAGCGACTTATCGTTTCTTCGTCTTGCCACATTGAGAAGTTCGTTGCAGAGTCGTATGGTGGCCTCGTAAACCTCAGTCTTATAACTCTCCAACGTATCAAGTTTTTTGATTATTTCCTGATTGTACTTTGATGTATCCATAAAAAAACCCCGTAAATATACAAAATCCCCGCTTTGCAGTTCAGTCTAAATCTATTCTGAACATCGACAAAAACAGGGATGAATATTACGTATTTAATATCTTTTATTGAGATTTTTATGCTTCAGGACTCGTCTTACGCATATTGGAATCGATAAGGCGGTTAAATCCTATCCAACCGTTTCCTTCTGCGGCCTTGCCGTTTTTATCGGCAGCATCAAGTGCCTCTCTCATGGTCTCAAGCTTGGCATCAACATTGTCCGCAAAGGAAAGGGCCATAGCCTCCATGATAGCAGGCTTCTTAGGAGAACCATACTCAAGCTCACCATGATGAGCAAGGATACAATGTCCGAGTTCAGCCGCAAGCACCGGTGGAAAATCAGGTATCTGCTTTGCAATCTCCGTGATTTTCTGGTACCCGATAACTATATGACCGATGAGCTGTCCCTCATCACTGTAATCGTTTCTTGGAAATGCTGTAAGCTCTGTAACCTTTCCGATATCATGACAGAGTGCCGCAGTTATAAGCAGGTCTCTGTGCAGGTCAGGATAATGCTTTGCAAAATAATCGCATATGGCTGCCACCGAAAGTGTATGCTCCGCAAGTCCTCCCACATATCCGTGATGCACTGACTTGGCGGCACTGTGCTGCATAAACTCCTTATGGAAGCTCTTATCCTCAATGAAGATCATGTTCAGCAGTCTGTTAAAATACTGATTCTTAACAGACTTGATCATAAGAGTAAGCTCCTGCTCCATATCTTCCGTAGAACGCCCCGAAACAGGAAGATAATTCTTAGGCTCGTAGGTACCCTCCTTGGCCACACGCAGTCTCTGGATACTGAGCTGATTGGTTCCGTTATAAACAGTAACATTGCCCTCAACATAAACATAATCAAGCACATCAAAATCACTGATTCCCGGAGAGTTAGGCTCCCAGACCTTGGCGTCAACCTGACCGGTCCGGTCCTGAAGTGTGACATTCAGATACTCCTTGCCATTTTTGGTAAGAGCTGCGTTTTTGGTTTTAACCAGATAAACATCACTGACTCTCATTCCGTCGTAGAAGGTCTCGATAAACTTCATACCTGCTGTTCCGCCGACCTCTGCATTTCTCTCTTTAAAAAACTCATTTATTTCCATATGATAAATCTTTCTAATCCAAAGCATAAAGATAACATATGACTGTCCGTAACAGTCATCGACCAATCCTTAGGCATATCATCACCTGACACACTGATCATCTCCTCACATGGCCTTTGGATACCTATGTGAGTCTGTACGTCACAAAATCCGCACACACGTCGCTCATACTATCATGTTTTTTATCTGCCTGCAACGGTAACGGTGAAATCCACCTCTGCATATTCTGCACCGTTCTGTCTCATAACAGTAACAACCGCAGTATCATCGATAGAAAGAGACTCTATTGCCTCACGGTAATCCTTCATATGCGTTATCACTGTATCATTGATTTTTACAAGGATATCTCCATTCTGTATCCCGGCATCATATGCAGGTGAATCCTGAATACTCTCACATATATAGAGGCCTCTCGGAAGACTGGCATCGAGCATCTCCTGAGTTTCCTCCTGCGTTCTGAGTCCGATATACGGATATCTGGCCCCATTGGACATAGCTTCAATTATATCAAGATAATCAGAAATTCCGGTCACACTTTCATAGCCGTATGTTGTCGCATCCTCATCGGCATTTATCCATCCTACAAGCTCACCCTCGGTATTGATGACAAAACTGCCATATGCAGGGTTAATGTCTACATCTGCGATCATCTTTTTTACATTACCATCTATATCCACAGTATTATAGGAAACCGATGATATCTCTCCAACCGCAGAGGAGCCATAGGCCCCGGCAGGAGCCCCCACTACTATAATGAGATCACCTCTCTGCAGTTTGGATGAATCACCTATAGAGACAGAGCGTATCTCCTGACTGTCCCGGTATGAAACATTAGTAAGCGGTACCGAAACTATAGCTATTCCATCCGTAGAATCCACTGCTTTTATCTGTGCCGTATATACCTTTTCACCATTGAAAACCACTTCAATATTACTGCTGTCCCGCATGACAGAATCAGACGTTAGGATCAGAACTTCACCGGAAGTCCTTGCAATGATGATGCCCGACGAACTGCTGCCAGACTTCACAAGTTCTCCGAAAAGATCATTTCCGGTCACCCGGCTCCTCACCTCCACCAAAGAGTAATCCGCACTTAAAGCAATCTTCTTGATGAGGCTGTGCATGCGCTCATAATCGTCCATGCTGTACTCATAATTCCTGACCTCATCTTTTACGACACTCTCGATAGACACCGTTTCCTCAGGAGCTTCGGTTTCAGGCTCCTCAGAAGGAACTGTGGTCTCGGGTTCGGACTCTGCCTCCGATTCCTGAGTCTCGGGTTGTGTTTCAAATGTCACTTCCTCAGGTTTATCATCTCTGAATCTGCCCGCTATCAAAGGCTCTGTCACTGCAAAGGTTCCTGCACTAAGCACACCGAATAAGAGTGCTGAAACAACAACTCTCGTATAATGAGTTGCTTTCTTTTTCCAGCTCTCTTTCCGGCCTACAATATTTTCTTTGATAAAATCATTTTCTTCCATAACATTCATTATATACAACTACCTATTGACACGCAAGAAAGTGGCAAAAACTTGATGCATTTGCTATACTGAGATGCATGAATGATAAAGCTTTATATACATTGGAATTTAACAAAATAAAAGAACGCCTCGAGGGCTATGCAAACTCCGAAAAAGGTAAGCAGTTAGTAAAGGAGCTTTTACCTTCCACAGACTTATCGGAGATAGAGAAGAGTCTTTCCGAGACAGACGCCGCCATGCTCCGCATCGGACTGTATGGCAATATTTCTTTTTCCGGCGTAAAGGATGTGAACGGAAGCCTCAAGAGACTCGATATAGCAGGTTTCCTTTCCATCATAGAGCTTCTGCAGATAAGCGGAGTTCTCACAGTGGCTGCCCGTGCCAAGGCTTATGCCAGAGACAGCGAACGTGCTCCGGAGCCTAAAAAGCAGCTGCCACGTGCTGTCAGGCTCAATGCACACTACACCAAAAACCAGCCGGATCCCGAAAAGCTGAGGGAGATCACTGAGGATGACAGCCTTTCAGGCTATTTCAGAGACATTGAACCTCTTACTCAGGTGAACAAGGAGATAACCCGCTGCATCATCTCGGAAGATACCGTTGCAGATGACGCAAGTGCAGGTCTTTTTTCTGTACGTAAAAAGAAGCATGTATTCGAGGAGCGCATACATACATCTCTGAACAGTATTCTGAACAGCTCGAGGTCCATGCTTCAGGATGCAGTCATCACCATGCGTGACGGACGCTACTGTCTTCCGGTCAAAGCAGAGTACAAGTCATCCTTCCCGGGTATGGTACACGACCAAAGTTCCACCGGCTCCACTCTTTTTATAGAGCCTATGAGCATCGTCAAGTTAAATAACGATATCAAGGAGCTGGAAGCAGAAGAAAAGAAAGAAATCGAGAAGGTTCTCGAGACTCTTTCCGGTTCACTTATGCCATATACCGAGACTATCCGGACCAACATTGCCATACTCGCTCATCTTGACTTTGTTTTTGCCAAGGCCAGGTTCGCAGAGTCCATGCATGCAACGAAACCTACATTTAACGACAGATACTACATCTCCATCCTGCAAGGCAGACATCCACTTATAGATCCTAAAAAGGTGGTGCCTACCACAGTTTATCTTGGAGATGAGTTCGATATGCTTGTCATCACAGGACCTAATACCGGTGGTAAAACCGTATGCCTCAAGACCATCGGTCTTTTCCAGCTCATGGGACAGTCAGGTCTTTTCATACCGGCAAGCGAGGGTTCAGAGCTTTCTGTATTTGATGAAATTTTTGCAGACATAGGTGACGAGCAGTCCATAGAACAGAGTCTGTCAACATTCTCAGCCCACATGACAAACACCGTCAAGATTCTGGAACAGGCAGACAGCCGCAGCCTCTGTCTCTTTGATGAGCTTGGTGCGGGAACTGATCCTACCGAGGGTGCCGCACTTGCCATGGCTATATTGAACTTCCTTCACAACATGAAGACAAGAACCGTAGCCACTACTCATTATGCAGAGATCAAGGTCTACGCTCTCTCAACTCCGGGCGTTGAAAATGCTTCCTGCGAGTTTGATGTGGCAACACTTAGCCCTACATATCGTCTGCTCATAGGTGTTCCCGGCAAGTCCAATGCATTTGCCATTTCACAAAAGCTCGGCCTTCCATCATATATCATCGATGATGCCAGAAGCAGACTTGAAAAAGAGGATGTCAAGTTTGAAGATGTCATCACCAGTCTCGAGGAAAGCCGTGTAACTATAGAGAAAGAAAAGCAGGAAATCGAACGCTATAAGGCCGAAATCGAGGAATACAAGCGCCGTGCCAGAGAGAATTCCAAGGGCGTTGAAAAGGGCCGTGACAAGATTCTGCAGAAGGCCAGAGAGGAAGCTGCTCAGATTCTTCAGGAAGCCAAGGAAACTGCTGACAGCATAGTAAAGGAACTGAGAAAACAGGAACAGAATGGTGCCGCAACCATGGAGGCTGAAAAGACCAGATCCGCTCTTAACAAGAAGCTGCGTGATACTCAGGCCAGTCTCAGTAACCTTAAGGTTAAAGGTCCTTCAAAGCCTGTTTCAGCCAAGAGTCTCCATCTCGGAGATACAGTACATGTTGCATCCATGAATCTAAACGCTACTGTATCAACATTACCGGATCACAAGGGTGAGCTTTATGTTACAGCAGGCATCATCAGGACCAAGGTTTCTGTAAGAGATATCGAACTTGTAGATTCCGGAAAGGTTACCGGACCTGGTATAGAACCTGGTGGAAAACACAAGAAAGGCTCAACATCAGGCGGCAGCATCCGCATGCAGAAGACTATGGGTATCTCTCCTGAGATAAACCTTATAGGTATGACAACTGCAGAGGCTATACCTGAACTTCAGAAATATCTCGATGATGCATATCTCGCTCATCTGCCTCAGGCAAGAGTTGTTCACGGCAGAGGAACCGGTGCTCTCAGGAAGGCTGTTCATCAGCAGCTTAAAAAGCTTAAGTACGTTGATTCATTCCGTCTCGGTGAGTTTGGAGAAGGTCAGGATGGAGTCACTATCGTAGTGTTCAAGAAATGATTTAGCTACTTTTTCTTTGTCCGGAAATACACCGTCAAGGATCGGTACACTATATTTTCTATGGAAAATCAATATGACGTCATAAACACACAAGCGGTTAATCGGCGTCAGTCAGTGGGTGCCCAAAATCATGACACCCACATCATTAGTATCAGTTTTATTGGGGGAAGTAATGGCTGAAAAGCAGAAAATTTTAATCGTAGATGATGACACTTCTATTTCGGAGCTCATCTCTTTATATCTTGAAAAGGAAATGTTTGACACTGAATGTGCCGAAGATGGTGAAGAAGCTTTGAAGCTTTTTCCGGAATACAAACCAAACCTTGTGATTCTTGACCTGATGCTTCCGGGCATCGATGGCTACGAGGTTTGCCGCCGTCTCCGCGCAACCAGTCAGGTTCCTGTCATCATGCTTTCTGCCAAGGGCGAAACTTTTGACAAGGTTCTGGGACTTGAGCTTGGTGCCGATGACTACATGATAAAGCCATTTGAGTCAAAGGAACTGGTCGCACGTGTCAAAGCCGTTCTGCGCCGCTATCAGCACGGTCAGGAACAGCTTGCATCAGCGGATGCCCAGCGCACACATGCATCGGGCGATGGTGATGAGGCTTTACGTAACGGAAACTTCATCGAGTATACAGACCTCATCATTAACAAGACCAACTACTCGGTTTTCTACAAGGGACATGCCATCGAGATGCCGCCAAAAGAACTTGAGCTTCTGTTCTTCCTGGCATCATCTCCTAATCAGGTATTTACACGTGAGCAGCTCCTTGACCACATCTGGGGCTATGAGTTCGCAGGAGACAGCCGCACTGTAGACGTTCACATCAAACGACTCCGCGAAAAAATATCCGGCACTCCGGAATGGGAAATTTCCACTGTCTGGGGCATCGGATATAAGTTCAGAGTTGGATAAAACTTTAACTTAAAAGCCGGAGTCCATCCAGTGAAACACGTAAGCTGCGACGTATTTGAATGAATGAACTCCGGCTTTTATATACATATGCCACGGCTTAATTCTGCACCTTAAATCATCGCCTGAGGTAACGTAAAGACAAATTCTGTTCCGACACCTTCTGTGGATATGCAATCTATATTTTCATCATGGGCGCTGATTATCGACTTAACGATACTGAGTCCCAGCCCTGTACCGTGTTTGTCCTTGCCTCTGGACTGATCAGCCTTATAAAATCTGTCCCATATCTTACTGATATCGGACTTCGGTATTCCTATACCCGTATCCTTCACTGAAATAAAGACCTTATTGCCTCTGAGCCCCGTTCTGATAGCTATTGATGACTTTGGATTGCTGAACTTCAAAGCATTGTCTATAAGGTTATACAGAACCTGCTGTATCTTGGAGTAGTCAGCGTAGACCATCTCCTTCTTCTCGGCGAATGTCAGCTCAAACACAATCTCTTTTTTCTGACAGGTCATCTCAAAACTCGCACAAACATCTCTGATCATTCTGTTTATATCAAAATTTGTACGACTCAGAAAACCCTTCTTATCAAGCGTTCCCAAACTAAGCATCGATTGAGTAAGCTTAGTAAGCCTCTCCGTTTCGGAGATAAGCCGCCTTAAGTACTTCTCCTCCAGTTCCTTAGGAACCGTCCCATCAAGAATAGCTTCAAGATAGCCCTTTATAGATGTAAGCGGTGACCTGAAATCATGACTGACATTGGCGATGAACTGTTTCTGATAGTCATCTGCCTTGGATATCTCGTCAGACATAAAGTTAAGCGTCTCCGCCAGATATCCCATCTCATCTCTTGATTTGGTCTCAATCTTATAACTGTAATCACCTGCTGCATACTTGGTTGCGCCGATAGTAATCTTATTGAGCGGTCTGTATACTATGATATAGAACACAACAAGGATCACCATAGACAGAAGGAATATAATAAGCGCCGTAACATATACGATATTCAGAATTTCAAACTGCGAGGACAGAATATTGTCTATAGAATTATGGATGATTACATACCCGCTGGTTGTGTAATCCCTCGTTACCGGAGCCATAACAGTAAGAACCTCCGCATTGAACATATCATGATAGGTTCCTACCTCATATCTGGTTCCCGTACGGGTAGTATCAAAATTCTCGATCTGCCTGCCCTTAAAGCTCTCATTGTTGGCGTCACTCAGTATCACGCCGTTACGATCAACTATCCAAATGTCTACATGGAGAAATGTTGAAACAGCGTTCATCTGTTCATTCACCACATCCTCACTGAGACTGGTGTCTTTGGTTTCAGAGTAGGTTGTTGCGATGAGGGTAGCCTCACTGTACAGGCTGTTGGCCTGTTCTTGAACCAAATACCTGTAAGTGAGTTTCGACGAAAGAATCGCCACCACCGCAAACCCCAGCACACCAAAGATGATATAAGCTATGATAAATTTAGTAAATAATAATCTCTTCAATTTTAATTACGATCATTCATTGCCAAGCACGAGTCTTGCACTTCCGTAGATTCCGGCATCATTTCCAAGAGTTGCAAGAGTTATGTCTGCCTTTTCATCAAGAAGCGGTGTGAACTCTTCATAATAACTCTTCAATACATCAACGAGGTACTGACCTGCTTTGGAAACTCCTCCTCCTATAACAAAGAGTTCCGGATCCACAACCATAGACACATGAGCAAGTACCTGCGCAAGAAATCTCAGGCTTGTTCCCAGACTCTGTACAGCAAGCTTATCTCCCTCTTTGGCACAATCGCAAATGTCCTTGGCTGTTAAAGCCTCACCAAACTCTCTCATCTTTGAAGCTTCATCTGTTGAAACCAGAGTACGTTTTGCTTCACGAACTATTCCTGTTGCACTTGCAACCTGTTCAAGACATCCGTGACCTCCGCAGTTACACTGCTCAGGCTCTCCATCTCTCACCTTAATATGTCCGATTTCCGCACCTGCACCATGAACACCTGCTACTATATGACCGTTCAGAATGAGTCCTCCGCCCACTCCGGTTCCAAGAGTCACCATAAGCATGTTGTCATGGCCCTTACCGCCACCCTGCCACATCTCTCCGAGAGCAGCAACATTGGCATCGTTACCTGCAGCGCATCTTATCTTTCCGCCCATAAGCTCCTGCATCTCTTTTGCAGGCCAGTGATCATGCCATCCGAGATTTACGCAAACATTGACATGTCCGTTTGGATCAACAGGTCCCGGAACTCCGATACCGATGCCCTCTATATCACCTAACTCTATGGTCTTTTCAGCCATATGCATCTTAAGGGATTCTGCAACATCCGGAAGTATATAACAGCCATTTTCTTCTTTTCTGGTAGGCACTTCCCACTTGTCCATAAGAACGCCTGATATAGTAAAAATACCACACTTGACAGTAGTACCTCCGACATCGATTCCCACAACATACTGATTCATAACTAAACTTCCCCTTTCACCTGAGAAGCACCATCCTTCCGGGAACATAGCCCGTATTCAGGATGATGCTTCAAATGTTTTCAATGTTTATGTTTCCGGATATACCAAAGATATATGTACCCGGAAACGTCACTTTGATAATTATATAACAAATTATTTCAATTTGATAGACTCCATATAACCTGCTCCGCCAATCAAAACATCCATACCCATAGGGCTCATTACCTTCTTGCTTCCGCGAGCCTGGATAACAGGCTTGTCAAGCACACCGTCAAACTTCAGGTTGCCCACCATATCATAAACTCTCAGGTTCTTGTCATTAAACAGATAAACCATACCATTATCGATATTAAAGCCTGTGGCATTGATGGAAACAGGCACTGTAAATACTGTCTGTCCGTTATTTACACGATATACTGTAAGTCTGTATGCCTCCTGAATGCTATCATCTGAATTAAATGTGATTACACCAACATAATCTCCTGCATATGCTATAGAACGTATGGTATCCGTAATCGCAACATTGTTCACCAGTTCCGGACTGGTCAGCACCTTGGTACTGAAAAATGCAATACCGCCGTCATAAAATGCCTGCGCATGTGTATCATCGGAAAAATGTACACGTCCCACAAGATGTCCCGCAAAATCATCTGTGAATCCTCCGACAACTCGGTTGTTTCCGGCATTCTGTCCAATCTCGTCAAGATTGTAGAAGATGACCTTGTTCTGAATAGTTCCGTTAGCTATATACGCAAAGGATGTGATAAGCTCCGTACCATCAGGTGATACCGAAACATCAATCGGATATCCGTCTCCGGAGAGTATGGACTTGATGGAAATGTCAAGAGCGGCACCCTCTCTGGTAAATACAGTAATGTAACTTGCGGAAGAGTCCTCAAGTACCGCATAAACAACACCGGTAGATGATACTGAAACCTTACTGATTGGAAGATTTGTTTCGGCCTGTCCTGTAGTACCTGCAGAGCTCATGATAAAGATAGTTGTCTTACCCTGATCCCCGATGGCACAGTATTCTCCGTTTATGGAAACATACGGATTGTTCATCTCATAGGCCTGATTCCAAATGGTCTTACCGGAAGAGTTGATGTATGATGCACCATCCCTTGTGACCTTTACATAGCCATCACAATATACTCTGTAGTCCTCATAATCCGACTCTATCGCACCATCAGCGGCAGTAAAGTCAACAGTCCAGTTGACCGCATAGCTCTGATACTGACGATGCATAAGATAATATATTCCGGCCGCAAGTATAAGAACTGTGATTGCTACCAATAATAATACCAGAACGCGGCGGGGCTTTTTGCCCTGCCGCTCCTCATGTTTCTTTTGCTTTTCAAGCTTCATAAGACGATCTGTATCCAGCACACGTCTTCTCAGCTCATTTTTCCTGTTTTCTCTATATGTATCAGCCATTAAAAACTATCATTCCGATCTTATCATTATTGATATAAGTTTGCCGGATATACACCCTTGTCTACTAAATCCTGAAGTGACTTCTGAACCGACTCCTTATCCTCTGCATAAGTTACTCCGAACCACTTGTCATGATCCTTAAGTACCTTGACACGTGCCTTGCCTTCGCCCATGAGACGGCTGATCTCCTGTGGAAGGAGATACTCAGACTTCATCTCCTCACCATGTTCATCCAGCCATGCCGGGAAGTTCTCATAAAGTGTATCCAGGAATTTTTTAGGAAGTCCAAACATATTCATGGAAACAATGGCGTCACCGTCAACACGTACTTCATTGCCGTCGGCATCCTTACCAACCAGACTGCCATCCGGATTCTTTGTGATGTCATACGTCTCATTGATTTCTTTCAGGGAATCTCCATCAGCCATCTTGCAGACACCACGGTTAACGGAACCGTTATCCGAAAGAGTATTGCCCACGATATATCCTGCCATACAGATGTCAAATGCTGCAGCATCCTCATCCATCTTATTTACGAGATAATCATGGATAAGCTTGAAGCCTTCCTTGCCATAGAAATCATCAGCATTGATAACTGCAAATGGGCAATCGATGAGATCACGTACCTGAATCAGGGCATGTGCTGTCCCCCACGGCTTTGTACGTCCCTCCGGTACAGTATAGCCTTCAGGAAGATTCCCGATCTCCTGGAAAGCATACTCACATTTTGCCACCTTCTCAATACGATTTCCGATGATCTCACGGAAATCCTTTTCTATATCTTTACGTATGATAAAAACTATCTTATCAAATCCTGCATCAAGGGCATCATGGATAGAGTAGTCCATAATGATCTCCCCACTTGGTCCAAGCTTCGCAAGCTGCTTGATACCTCCTCCAAAGCGGGAACCAAGTCCTGCTGCCATGATTACAAGTGCTGTCTTTTTCATCTTTACTCCTTACTTCCAATTATGCAAATCCGTTATTTTTCGCTTCGCGATCGAATCTGCACCGAACCCCGTAAGAGATTCCTTTTGCGTTCTAAGCCGCACTGCTTTTCTCATTATACATCAAGTAAAGAGCGCTTGCATGATAGATTTTATAAAATCATCAACACAGTTTATTAAAACAGACACTCATCCAATGAAACTCACAGCACACAGAAAAATCAACACCGAAACATAACGATTTTAGTATCCGAGCCATGCACCATCAGCCCCTACATGCAAGCCATCCGGTGTTGTCGCATTGGTAAGCATAGCTCCAAAGGTGCCGTCATGCTGTTCGTTAAAGTAGTAATACTTGTCATTAACCTTCCACCAGCCATGAAGCATGGCACCATAGGTATCGCCTTGAACTGTATTGAGAAGATACCATCTGCCGCTTACTCTCTGAAGTCCCGTAAGCATCGCTCCATTATTGCCAAGCAGATACCAGTTTACACCATCAGGACATATCCATCCGGTTAAAAACTGACCATTCTGAACATAGTACCAGTCATTCTTATACTGCATCCAGGTACCCTTATCGGAATTGACTGTCCCGGCCTTATCCTGAAGATTGAATCCGGGTCCGAATACCGTCTCAGCGCTGTTTTTCACCGTTGTGGTTGTCGATGAATTGGCAATTGCATTAGAACGCGCCACAGGAACATTAAAAGTATACTCCGATGTGCTCTTGTCGTCATCCACATATCCTTCATTTGTTATATATTGTGAGTTTGCAATAAACTTGCCGGCTTCTCCGCTGCACTGAGCCTGAACAGAGATATACTTGAGTCTTCTGTCACCGGAATTATAGCTTGAGACATTAACCTTATGTTTGGTACCTGAAACGGATGTGTGTGTTTCATGATCGTCACCGTTACTGTCCTCCCAGTAAATATAAACGGAATACTTATCCGCATACTCTACCTTCTCCCAGGAGATATCATTACCGTTATCGCTGAAGCCTTTAGGATTTTTCAGTACGTAGAAAGGAAATGTTGATGCCTTGACACGTATGCTGTTCGCATCTCTTCTTTGTATGCTGAGGGATGTTGCAGCGTTTATCTCTACGGAGCAATTGGCCGAAAATGTATTACCTGCCGCAGGGTGAACCTCAATAACATAGTTATAAGCTGTCTTAGGCAGATTTCTGGTTCCTGAAATGCTGTAATCATACACAAAATATGTAGAATCATAAGTGCCCGGTTCATCGCCGCTGGCAAGCTCGCCAGCTCCCATAGAGCCTTCCGCATCAGGCGAGAGATTAAGCCTTACCGTACTGATCTCCGCTGCCAGCGCTGACAGTGAAAATGTCATCAGCATAGCTGCTGTAACCAGTAATAATTTACGTAATTTCATCTATATGCTCCTTTCAAAACCTATATATTCACTCTTAAAAAGCATCTTATTTTTACGCAATTCTTTGTTGTTTCTCTAATTTATATCGACTCGTCATATCGGTTAATAAGTTTCACTTAAGTGATCGAACCGGGAAGATTTACAAACCGGCAAAAGCTGTGATTCTCCCACCCGGCAGTTCCCTTGGTTTTCATTTCGGCAGTCAATATAACAAAAAGACTCACCTGTATAAGATGAGTCCTTTTGTCCTGAAATTATATCAACTTGTTGTGCCTGTCCGGGCATCGTTCAGAGCTGCAGTCTCAGGAACAACAACACTCACACTTCCTGTTTCGGTAACAGGTGTTGATGTTGCACCCATCACACTTTGCTGCGTTTCATCAGTCCCTCTCACAGGACCGTAACTTGATATGACAACTCCATCGGCTGAGGAAGCATTTTCTGCTGACGCCGTAGTTTCTCCCACACCCGCAAGTATCGAAGTGCCTGCCGTTTGAACAGCACCTGTCTGCATTGCAGAAGCCTGCATCGAAGAAGCCTGCATCGAAGAAGCATTACCATGAGTCACTCCGTTGTTTCCACCATAAGTAAATACCGAGAACTCTGTTGTAACGTAGCCCTTGATGCCATTTACAGTACCCTTTTCACTGGACTGCCAGATAGTGGTACGGGCACCGGATACAGGTCTGTAAACCTTATCCTTAGGATATGAAGCATACCACACATCATAAGGAAGCTGTGACAGATTCATATGTTTTGTAAGCCATGTCTTATTGGCATAAATGATAGGTGTATAACCTGCCCCGGCAACTGCCTTGCAGTAATAATCTATCATCGCCGTCATGTCATCGGCTGTTGCACCTCCTGCCAGCATTGAATTTACTTCAACATCATAGGCAACCGGATACTGCAGCGTGCAGCCCTGAAGCATCCTCAGCGTAAGCTCTGTTTCTGCCTTAGTCTGTTCAAGATTCTGTGCTGTTGAACAGAGATATACTCCTACCTTTATTCCGGCAGCCTGAGCGCCCTTCAAGTTTTCATAAAAATAAGGATCCTCAGTGGTACCGTAAGCCAGACGGATCATTACGAAATCAAGACCGTCGGCCTTGGCAGCCTGCCAGTCGATATCGCCATCGAGATTCTGAAACTTGGATACCTCTATTCCCTTTTCAATATATGTATATGTTGTTCCATCCTCATTGACGAAGCCGTTCCACCAGTCTGTGGTGAGATCACCTGTAACCGTTGCCGCGCCTGCTGCTTCTGCTGCCAATGCAGTAATACCCGGATGGATGGAACCTGCCGCGATCATCAAAGCCGTACATCCTATAGTCAACGCTTTTTTTATCCTGTTTTTCTGCATACAATCGCTCCTTCTCCATATAAACAATTAATGACCCGGCAAAAACCAGGTCATAATCATAATCCTAATTCTTATGTTAAGAATACCAATTCCGGTAGTTCATATCAATAAATGTGATGTAAGCTTAAATAAATGACAGAATTTTGAAATGAAACTTACATACTGATCAGTCCGAATACACTTGCAACCGATGAGAACAGGATGATCACTACAAAAAACGGGCAAAGATACTTGATCATAAAATCAAATACCGGCTTACGGCGGAATCTCTCGCCGTTCATTTTAACCTCCTCGGCAATCTTATCGACACCCACAACACGTACTATGAGAAGACATGTACACATGGCTGCGACCGGCATCATAACAGAGTTTGTAAGGAAATCAAAGAAATCCAGGAACTGCATTCCTATGATTTTAACTGCTGCAAGAGGTCCGTAGCCCAGAGCTGAAAGTGTGCCGAGAACCACCATGATGACGCCCGTGATAACAGTGGATCTTCTACGGCTCCAATGAAGCTCATCCTCAAAAGTTGAAACCGCTGACTCACTGAGTGCAATTGCAGAAGTGAGTGCTGCAAAAAGTACCAGTACAAAGAAAAGGATACCCATCGGTGTTCCCATACCCATGCTTGCAAAAATCTTAGGCATAGTGATGAACATAAGTGATGGTCCTGCCTGAAGATTCTCTGCAGCTGCATCTCCTGAGAATGCAAATACCGCCGGAATGATCATAAGACCTGCCATCATTGCGATAGCTGTATCAAAAATCTCAACCTGCTCTGTTGCCTCCTCGATAGAAACGTCTTTCTTCATATAAGAACCGAATGTTACAAGGATACCCATTGCGATGGACAATGAGTAGAACATCTGACCCATTGCAGAAACCACTGTCATCCATGAGAAATTGCCAGGATTAGGTATCAGGAAATACTTGATTCCGGCAATCGCGCCCGGTCTTGTCATGGAGTAACCTGCTATGATGATTGCAAGTACGACGAGGACAGGCATCATGAAACTTGACACTCTTTCAATTCCGTTCTGAACACCGAGATAAATGATTGTAAGTGTTGCAAGTGAGAATATAAGGAAACATATCTCGACCTGCATACCGTTTGATATAAAGCTTGTAAAATATCCGTCTGTGGCAAGCTTCTCTGAACCACCGCCCGTAAAGTACTGAGTAAGGTATCTTATGACCCATCCGCCGATAACACTATAGTACGGAACTATCAGGATAGGGATGACTGCATTGATCCAGCCGCTCAGACTGAACTGCCAGCCATGACCAAAATGTTCAAATGCACCTACCGGAGACTTTTTAGTCATTCTTCCAAGTGCTGTTTCAGCTATAATCATTGTGTACCCAAAAGTAACGGCAAGAATTATATAGATGATAAGGAAGATACCACCGCCATATTTTGCGGCAAGATACGGGAATCTCCAAATGTTTCCCAATCCGACTGATGCACCTGCTGCTGATAAAACATATCCCAGCTTTCCGGTAAAATTACTTCTTTTCTTTTTGTTCATCTTGAACCTCCCAAAAAATCCTGCCGGGGCGAAAAAAGTCCCGGGAGCTGCAAAACTCCCGGGACGTAATATCTGTATTACGCGGTACCACCCGACTTCAGGACTACGTCCTGCACTCATGGATCTAACAATCCTTTACCCTATAACGTGGGAACTACGTCAGCCTCTAATAAAGATACATATCCTGTTCAAGACTGCAGCTCGGGAGTGATAAGCCGGCCACTATCCCCACGATGCTTCCACCATCCATCGCTCTCTATAGAAGATACTTGTGGAGACTCTTCTCCTTCAACGCTTTTATACTTTAAATTGCATAGTTAATATAACCATTTGGAATTGCCGTTTCAATTAACAATTATTCATATCAGCCATAACCCTCACAAATATATCTTATTCTTTTTTGATTTTGTGGAAGAATGAATCCGGAAGTGCTATACTGTGAAATATCAAATGTAAGCGATTACATAACATCAATTGGAGGTATTTTTATGGCACAGGATATGGCAAAAGAGCATCCTGATTGCGCTTATTGTGCAAAGGGAGAGCTTGTTGGTAAGTTTGGTTATGAGATTTGTGAGCTCCCTTCTTCAACAGTTTATCTTTTCAAGGAGCAGAGTCATCCGGGAAGATGTATCGTTGCATCAAAGCATCACGTTTCCGAAATGCTTGAACTCTCTGTTGAGGAGCAGAATGCATTTCTCAAGGACGTTGTCACAGTTGCAAACGCAATTCACAAAGTATGTTCCCCTGATAAGCTTAACTACGGTATGTACGGTGACACAGGTCATCATCTCCACATGCACCTTGTTCCTAAGTACAAGGATCAGTTTGAGTGGGGCGGCACCTTTGCCATGGACCCTAATCAGTTAAAGGTCACCGATGAAGCGGAGCTTGAAAAGATCGCTGCTCCTATTCGTAAGGCTATCCTTGGCTAAATTATAAAAGGTAACAGTAGAACCCGGGCATATTTTGCAAACAAGCCGGCGGTTATACATTAAAAATCGGATTTTTAATGTATAACCGCCGGCTTTAATCAGAAGCTCAAGATCATGTGACGTTGTAGACTGCGCCTTACCGGTCTTCTAGGGAACTAATAAAAAAAGTCAAAATTTTTCCACATTTTGCGGTTTTTTTGGCAGTTATCAACATTGTAAAAATAATTTTTAATAGTTTTTATACTTATGCACAGAGTTATCCATATAATGTGGACAAAAAAAGAGGAGTCTAAGCTCCTCTCATTGTGCCAATCGACAGTTATACCAGTCGTCTGATGGCCAATATTCTCTTGTATGTTGCGCTGTTAATCGTAATCCCGTAACGTGTTCCGAGAGCCGACAGTAACTTACCGTCTCCCAGATATATACCTACATGGCCGGAATAACAAATGATATCTCCTGGCTGTGCCTCTGCAAGGCTGCCCACCGGTGTTCCCACAGAACGAAGGGCAGATGAAGAATGTGGCAGCGATATGCCGAAATTTCTGTATACACTCATTACAAAGCCCGAACAATCTGTACCCGATGTAAGACTACTGCCGCCGTATCTGTATGGATTACCGATAAACTGACTGGCAAATGCAACAATCTTTTCACCTGATGCCTGCTGTTCCAATGCCACAGCAACTGCGGACTCGGCAACCGATTCTGCTTCCGTAATACTCAAAGCAGCATCGTCTATCTCACCATAGTTTCCCTCAGTGGAAACTGCCGCTTCCTGTGTTGTTGTATCCTCGTTTGTTGTTGACTTTTCTAAAATTGATTTTCCTTCTGTTGTTACTGCAGCTTCCTCTACAGTTGCTGCAGACTGTGCCTCTTTTAGTTTTTTCTCATACTCAGCGTTTACAGTTTCTTCCAGTACCGTATTGTCGATAGTTCGGCTGGCTGCATAAGCAGGTACTGTAAAAAATGATAATGTTAACGTAGTTGCAATCGCAAGAACCAAATGCTTACCGATATCATCTAAACATGATACAGAGATAATTTTATACCCTCTAATCTCTTGAACTGTGTTTCTTGCTTCCCGATTTAAATTCTTTTTTAAAAACAAAAATAACCTCCATTGTCACACAACGAAGGTTATTCTAAATGCCAATTATGAACTCAGACTAAATATCCTATAAACAATGCTTACCATTGGTCCTCGATTTCTTAGGAACCGGGAACATTTTTATAAAATTTTTATAAAATCAGTCGCTTTTCATGTGGCGCTTTTAAAACCCATAAAACTTTTTTCCATTTAAGAGCAACACACATGTATTTGCCGCACAATTATTCCTCAGGAAACATTGCTCAATCACTTTGTCTGTATAATTAATCACATACTATTACAACAGTGCCCTTTCCTATCAGACCATACAAAGCCTGAGCACGGTCTTTAGGAAGATTGATACAGCCATGGCTTCCATTGCTTACATAGATATCTCCGCCGAATTTAGATCTCCAGCTTGCATCATGCAGGCCAATGCCTCCATTAAAAGGCATCCAGTAGTCCACATGAGACTCATAGCTTGGCTTTCCGGTTTTCTTATCAACAGGTCCCTTGAGAACCCTGTTTGTTTCCTTATAATTAACAGAAAAAATTCCTGTCGGTGTAGCTCTCTCCGGGTCTGTTGCTGTTCCTGATACTATCGGGCTCTCCCATACACAGTTTCCATCCTTATAGAAGTATGCATGCTGTGAAGATATATCAACCTCTACAAATGTTGTGCCCCACTGCGGCATAGCTGCCTGAACTGCAGTCATAGAATATACCGGCTGTCTCGTAACAGACTGTAAAGACTGAATGTTTGCTGTAAGTGCTGCTGTCTCGCCGGCAAGATCTATATAATAACCATAATTAGTAGTAAGTGTCTTCTGTGTACCATCAGCACTGCTCCAGATCTGAACACCCTTTGAATCATATTTGTCTTTAAGTCCCTGTACAAACTGAGCAACCTGATTCTGATCCACAATTATGTTAGTTCCGTCATTTCCCAGAACCCAGGAGGAAATGGTAACTCCGTCCAGAACTTCTGTATCACCATCATACATCTGATAAGTAACAGACATACCGTTAACAGTTGCCAGTTTCTGACCTGTAGCCATAGCTTCTGCCGGTGACGCTGAAGCCTGATTAACAGCCGCCATATTGATATTGCCTGTTCCGAGACCGTTGGCCTCTGCTGCCGCCTGCTGAGATGCGAGTATCGCTGCCGCCTTTTTCTGCTCTTCTGTCAATGTCTCCGGCGCAACATTCTGCGCTGTAGTATCCGCCGTAACATAGGCAGAAACTGATGTGTCAGCAAGTGTTGTAACACTCATCAAAGCGCTCAGAGAAAGTGCAAGAACCAATGACTTGAAAATCGATTTTCTCATACTTTAGTAACCCTCACTATAATTTTTTACAATAGCCATAGCATAATCCTTTAATGCCCCATTGTCTATGTAATAGCCCTAAAAGTGACCTTAAATTTTCTTTATATTGTCAGGATATTTTATCCATATATTCCCTTGTTGTCATAACATCAACGTGAAGATATTCAAGGCCTTTAAGCACCTTCTCAACTGCCTGCTCCGTATCACTGTTCACTCCGGCACAGGCATCCTTAAGATACACAAAGTGATAGCCGAGATCTGCCCCCTGGAAGAATGTTGACAGCACGCAGCATTCGCTCACAACGCCTGTAAGGACTATGTCTCCGCCATGTACCATAGCCTTGTCTGCTGCCGCTCTCACATTAGGCTCAGAAAAACAACTGTAGGTACACTTATCATAATAAGGAAAATCCTCTGCGTATCTCGCAATAGCAGGTATAAACTCCTCCATAACAGGATTCTCATTTACTTCTTGATTTACCTTATTGTATTCCTGCCAGATACCCACCGCATCTTCCTCCGAAGGCGCAACAAACCGTGTAAGAATCACTTCCGGAGCCGCACAATTTGCGGAACCTTCCTTTATATCTATCACCGCATCCAATAGCTTTGAAATATTCGAAACCGCAGTCTCAGCATGTTCACAAGCCCATGGTTTCCCCGGAAGGTATACCTTCTGCATGTCGATAACCAGTATCAAATCATTATCATTCATCTTTATATACTCCAATCACGTTAAATACATACTAATTTTCCTACATCCTGATCATCCCGGATCACTCTTAAAAGATAGTGCAATATACCCAAAAATTCCAGTCACATTTTTAACAATCCGGAAGCAATAAAAATTATCACTTCCATTAAAATAGTGTATAATAGTGAAAGTTTTTATGCATTTATCCATGAGAATGATGTAAATCTGTAAATGAAGGGGAGATAATATTATGGGTAAACTTTTTAAAACAACTTTTTCAACAGCAGTTATCGTTCTGATTCCTGCATGCATCGGTATCAACTATATCGGAAAGCTTTTTGCACAGGCCTTAAAGCTTCCTCTTTGGCTTGATTCCATCGGAACCTGCATCGGCGCAATACTTGGAGGCCCTGTCATCGGAGGCATCTGCGGCGCTGCCAACAACCTGATCTACGGGTTCACTACCGGTGACAACATTACGCTCATATATGCGCTCACATCCTTGTTTATCGGTATATCTGTCGGAGTTATGGCAAGACTCGGATTTATGAATTCACTTCCAAAAGCACTCATCACAGCTTGTATCGGAGGCCTGGCAGCTGTAATCGTATCAACCCCGCTCAACATCATCTATTGGGGCGGAACAACAGGAAACCTTTGGGGCGATGCTGTTTTTGCAGCTTCTCAGGCAAACAACATGCCTATATGGATCGGCTCACTTTTCGATGAGCTTGTTGTAGACATTCCGGATAAGCTCATTACAGTAATCATAGTTTATTTCATCGTAAGCAGACTTCCGAAGAAGCTCACAACTCTTTACGATGCAAACTCTGTTGTTGAGTCTCTTGATTAATGCTTATATTTTGTTAAAATTAAATCAAACATTTAAAAAAGCGGTCATGAAAGTGGCCGCTTTTAGCATATAAGGACACTACTATGAAATCAATTTCACTATACACAGATAATGGCTCATGGCTCGTTAAGCTTCATCCCTTTACAAAGCTTTTTTATCTGCTTGCCGTCATTCTTATACCGCTTATTGCCGGGCATCTCTATATGTTTGGCTTGACCATCCTCATAAGTACACTCTCCCTTTTGAGTGCAGGCATGCTAAAGAAAGCACTGCCTCTCATAGCATTTTCCTTCACCATACTTCTGACGATTTTTATAATTCAGGGTATCTTCTATAAGGGTAATGTCTCCGTACTGCTCTCATTGGGCCCTGTAAGCTTTTACAAGGAGGGTCTTCTTTACTCTTCACAAATCGGTCTCAACGTTCTCAATATGCTCCTTAGTTTTGCGATTCTGGTGCTATCCACCAGTCCTTCAGAGCTTGTTGAGGAGCTTGAAAAAAAGGGATTCAGCACCAAATTCGGTTATATACTGAACTCCGTTTTCCAGATAATACCGGAAATGATGGGAACCATGCACACTATTTCCGACGCTCAGAGAAGTCGCGGCATGGAAACCGAAGGAAAGCTTATAACTCGCATCAAGGCATTTATCCCTCTTATCTCTCCTGTTGTTATGTCCGCTCTCACATCCACACGTGAACGCGCCATCGCACTGGAGGTACGAGGTTTCGGCGCCAAGGTCAGAAAAACTTATCTGTACAGTCATCCGTATACGGCAACGGATCAGATCATAAAGTGGATTAGTCTTCTCAGTATTGTGATCGTGATAGCGCTGCGTGTAATGCATATATTCTGACTACAAGACTGTGTCCGCTGCCATCAGGATCCAGTGAACATTACGCAAATGAACTTTTTTGAAATTTTATACTCATATGTTTGTGACTTGCGTAGCACATTCAAGTTCAATCTTCTGCTGATATATCTTTAAAATAGCCAAGGAGAAATTATGTCTCTTATAGAAATAAAGAATCTGAAATATCGCTACCCGGGAGCAGCAGAACTTGCTCTCAATGATGTTTCCTTAAATATAGAAAAAGGGGAATTCATCGGCATCGCCGGTGAAAATGGCGCCGGTAAAAGCTCGCTCTCCCAGGCATTGCTTGGTCTCATCCCTCAGTTTTATAAGGGTGCCTACGGAGGTTCTGTAGCTATTGCAGGTCTCGATACAAAGACTGCTCCTGTATCAGAAATATGTAAGAAAGCAGGTCTTGTATTCCAGAATCCTTTCAATCAGTTGAGCGGTGCCAAGGATAAAGTTTATGATGAGGTAGGATACGGGTTACAGAATTTCGGCATGGAGCCTTCGATAATCCACTCCCGTATCAAAGAGGTATTGACTCAACTCGGAATCTGGGAGTACCGCGACAGAAACCCATTTGACCTGTCCGGAGGGCAGCTCCAACGTGTTGCTATCGCTTCTGTCCTTGCCATGAATCCGGATATTCTGATACTGGATGAGCCAACATCTCAGCTCGATCCTGTCGGATCGGAAGAGGTTTTCCATACTGTCGATGAGCTCACAAAAACCGGAATCACCATCATCATGATCGAGCAGAAGGTCGAGAAACTGGCAGAGTACTGTGACAAAATCGCACTCCTGCACAAGGGACATCTCATAGCTTACGATACTCCGGGAGCGATTTTTTCAAGAGACGATCTTTTGGAACTCGGAGTGAGTACTCCGGCATTTACAACATTTGCCAAAAAGAATGATCTGAAGCTGCCAAACGGTAACTATCCGGTAACTATAAGTGAGCTTACCGGACTGATCCGTGCTACAGGTATAGATGTAAAGCCGCTTTTGTATTCACTGAATACCCCAAACGGAAAAACATCTTCAGAAGAAGTGCTGTCAGATGCTCCTGATGCAAATTTCAAAATCTCTGACCTCCACTTCTCATATGTTCCCGGCAGAGAACTATTTAAGGGTATCAATCTGACACTTGATAACAGACCGACCGCAATCATAGGTCAGA
Organism: Oribacterium sp. UBA4274; assembly: GCA_002396005.1. Lineage (GTDB taxonomy): Bacteria > Bacillota > Clostridia > Lachnospirales > Lachnospiraceae > Oribacterium. Next base: position 7,364 of record DGVW01000047.1, on the reverse strand, counting down.
ATGGTGCAGGAAAAACAACTCTCGTTCGTATCCTGAAAGGGCTCCTCAAACCTACCTCTGGAAACCTCATGTTCCGGAATCAGAATATAGCATCAAAAACTGTTGCCGAGCTTGCGAGGGCGGTAGGTTATGTTTTCCAGAATCCTGATGACCAGATATTTAAGTACAAGGTTCTTGATGAGGTCATGTTCGGACCTCTTAACATCGGAATGTCTCAAAAGGATGCAGAAAAAAGTTCCCGGGCAGCGCTTGAACTTGTTGGACTTACAGATGCCGCCGATAAAAATCCTTATGATCTGGAATTATCCGACAGAAAGATGGTTGCCATCGCCTCGGTTCTTGCCATGAACACAGATGTAATCATTCTGGATGAACCGACCATCGCTCAGGATTATAAAGGGCGTGAGAAAATAAAAGAGATTATCAGGTCAGAATCGCAAAAAGGCAAACTTGTCATCGCTATCCTGCACGACATGGACTTCGTGGCAGAAGCATTCTCAAGAGTTATCGTTATGGCTCAAGGTGAGATACTTGATGACGGAATCCCGGCAGAGATATTTGCCCACAGTGATATACTGGAGAAAGCGGCTCTCGCTCCGCCACACCTTATGGCACTGAAAGAGGCGCTGATAAAATGAGTTTGCAATTAACCATCTTACAATCTTTGATTTTTTCTCACATCATTATATGCTATAAACCAGGATATAATAGGTTTTAAATAAAGCCTCTCTCGTAGTCATCCGAGAGAGGCTTTGTACGTTAACCGCCTGATATCATACTATGATATAAGTGTCAAAAGTATTTACCACTCACTTATCATTAAACATGCGTCTGTTCTTTCATTAATCCCATATAGATGTGGTTTCTATAGTAACTTTCCCCTTGCATTTAGGACATGAAATCTTGTTGATATCCTCATCCAAAAGCACGACTTGCCCGTGGCAACTAGGGCATGATTCCAAAAACTTTTTATCACCTAGTACGATAGACGGCACACTTAATATCTCTCCGCATTCATCACATCTGCACATTCGATATGCAAATCCATAAGGCGGAACCGTAGCTTCTTCAATCATAGATTTGACTCGGGCTTTGCTTTGAGCTCTAAAGCACTTGATGATGTTTTTACGTTCACCCGCCATAAGGCCATAGCCAAGATTTAAGTCCCATATAGCTTTGCACCCGTGGCACCTCATTATGTAATTTACGCCCATTTCCTACTCCCCCGTAATTCTATATATTTAATGTCGTAAAATAATCAATCTGATGCCTGATTCACATCATTCATCATCAACTAAGTAATGACAAAACACTTTGTGGCATCTGATTAGCCTGTGCCAGCATCGCCTGCGAAGACTGCAGCAAGATGTTGTTTTTAGTATATTCCGAAAACTCTTTTGCCATATCAGCATCACGGATTCTTGATTCAGCAGCTGTTGTGTTTTCATTAGATACCCGAAGGTTATTGACCGTATGCTCCAAACGATTTTGCTTGGCGCCGAAGTAAGCCCTTGTTAATGAAGTATTTTCTACAGCTTCCCTCAATGTACCCATGGCTTTATTCGCAGCCGACAGGGTGGTCACATTGGAATCCGTAAGTCCCAGACCATCACTGGACATATCAAAGCGGTATATCTTCACTATCTCTTCCGCTGAAGGACCGATTTGAAGGATCACCTCTCCTCCGCCGTTACCATATTTGCTTGTATCCACTTCACTCATCACAAAGTGCCCAGGTGAATATGTCTCATAATAACTTTGTTGGCTGAGTGACGAACCAAGTCCATTCACTACACTGCCAGTACCCCCCGTTCCTGCTTCATTAGCAACATTGATCAGAAACTTCACAAAATTGTCATTTGAATTTCGACCATTAAAATGGCTCATCAGTTCGGACTCAGTCTTTCCGGTTGTTGTATATATTGCGTCTTCAAGAGACTTACCGTTTTCGATAATCTCACTTAATATCCTGTTTGTGCCATTTAATATTTTTGTTGCATTTCCGTTTTCTCCAATGGAGATAGTCCCTGAACTTCCGCTGGCAAGATATCCTATATATGCAGCCATAAGTGCACCTGTCCCATACACCTCATCCTTAGGTGAACCATGTCTTGCAAGCATTTCTTTTATATATATGACTTTTTGGTCATCTGTACTTGCTGTGTCTCCCGCAATACTCCTTATATCCTGATTCCACCCGGCTGTAAAAATGCCGCCTGACAGCTGAGCTGTTCCTTCGATAAACCACAGATTATCGGAGGCTTCTATTTGTGGCAGAGATGTTCCTGCATTTGAAAATGCAACTCCCATAACTCCATGCATCATCTCATGCAGCAAAGTTGACTCATACGTTGCCGTATTAATCGAGTCAATTTTATCAACGTCTATATTTACCTTAATATATCCCGAAGAAGCCATGGTACCGCCTGCATTTGCAAGGGTAGAGCCGGACAGACTTTTAATGCTTATATCAACATTTGTTTTAGGATAGGCATGAGTATTATTTGGATTTAGCGCCGAAAAACTGGATAAAATAGCCTCTCCAGTACGGCCTACTATATTTTGTATTTTCTTTTCTAAATCACTTATTTCATCTGATGATTTAACAGAAGCAACGGTATCAATATCTCCCGCTGCGCGAAGTCCGTTCAAGAGATTGATACCATTAAATTCTGTATTTTCAGAAATTCTGTCTATCTCTTTTTTTAATTCCTGAAATTCAGAATCGATATGCTGTCTTACTTCATCAGTATACGTACCGTTTGCAGCCTGTGTTGCCAATGTTGTTCCACGTTCAAGCATGGCATGAACTTCAGTTAATGCTCCCTCAGCAGTTTGAATCATGGAAATGCCGTCTTCTGCATTATTCTCCGCCTGCTCAAGTCCTTTCAACTTGTTCCTCATGGACTCAGATATAGCAAGACCTGCGGCGTCATCTCCGGCACGATTTATTTTGTATCCGGATGATAACTTTTCAAGATTCTTGTTAAGTTTTGTTTTATTGTTTCCAAAATTTCTCTTCGAGTTAATCGCTGCATTATTGTGCTGCAGAATCATGACTATACCCCTTTCCATGATGTATTCCGACGCACCTCATGCTTTTGTTTTCATCATTCATATATCGCCAAAACTATCATCCAAGAAGATCAAGTATGCCACGAGTTGATTCATCTGCAGTTCCAAGCATTCTTTCAGTGACATTCATAAGGATGCTGTCTTTCTGATACTTACTCATTGCATCAGCCATATTAGTATCCCTTATACGTGATTCAGAGGCAGTGACATTCTCATTCATGGTTTCGTTGTTATTTCTGGCATGCTCAAGCCTGTTGAACTGAACTCCTATATGCGCTCGGAAACCCGAAATTTTGTCTATTGCATTAGTGATCTTATTTACATCGTCCGGAACGTAAACTTCAATTTCTTCTGTACCTATAGGCTTTGCTGGATCTCCTTTAAATATAGTTTCTATGTTCTTATATACGTAGACCTGTTTATCTACATCATTATATCCAACAAGTTTCCTCACTATTTCACCATACTCATTAGGCATATTTTTATAAATGGGCTCCTTGTGAGCATCTATTATCTGTGTATCAGTATGCTCTATTCTGTCCCACATCTCAGGATCTTTTCTTTGTGCTGCCTCGCGAGCCAAATCATCAGGATCATATATATCCCTTGTGGTTGTTTTATAAACTGACACATCATAAGAGCTTATCCCTAATCCGCTTATATCCACATAAGGAAGCTTCAGTGGGATACGGTCATCTGCTACGCTACTGCATTGTATCCATATAGGATCTGGGTGGATTATATAACGTCCGATTGTGCTTTTTTGGAGCTTGACTTCCTCTTTACCATCGAGTAAATTGGCATCTCTATAGTCAAAGATTGCAAAAGTCATAGGTTTATCTTTCAGTTCTAGTGCATCGTTAAAATGATGCTCCCCCTGTATAAAGCTCTCAAGTTTTTCATAGGTTTTTTTATAAAGCCGTTCAGCAACGATGTTTGCTGCTTCTGAAAGATCATCCGGACTAGGATTTTGTGCAATTTTATACGAGAGATAATCAAATAGTGGCACCCCATTATCATCCGGGCATTTAATCTCACTTATATCTATGGCATTTTCGGTAACAGAATGTGTGGCATTTCCATTTGCGTCCGTATACTTCATTCCGTCAAGCAGATATTCCCTAACCTTTCCGCTGTCTAAATCCTTTGCCGTCCCATAAAATGCAAATCCATAGTAATGTTTATCGACAACTTCCGGATCTTCACAGGTTGCACAGGAAACGCCTAAACTTGAGCCCAAAAGCTCATAAACGTCCTTATATAGAGTTTCTGCTGTTTTAGGAGAAGTACTATAGTCTGGCTTACTAGGATCGTACTTATCAGCTAAGCCTTTGAAACTGATTACAGCACCTAAATTATCCTTCAGCGTAGATGAAAATTCTCCTCCATATTTATGCTCAGAATAAGCATTATCAAGCTTACCAGCATTTACATCTGCCTTTATAGCTTGTGGACCATAAACATCATAAGTGAATTTTCCATTTAATCCTGTCAGCTTTTTCATAATCTGACTAGTATCGCTTGTATCCTGAGTGTAATTTGCAGGAATGTTTCCGACCTTCATCTCCTCGTTATATATCGGCTTTCCTTCCGCATCATATATAATGTTTCCATTTTCATCTTTCTCAGGTTCAAGCCCCTTTGTAGACATCCAGTCTGGAAGACCTTCCTTTTGGTATTCAACAATGGCATCATCGCCCTTAATTTTCAAAACCTTAATATCATTAAATTCTGTGGAATCCGCAATTCTGTTAATTTCCTCTTTAAGTTGTGCAATCTCCAGCTGAATTTCCTCGCGATTTCCCTTATTATAGGTATCATTCAAAGCCTGAATTGACAACTTGCCCATACGCTGAAGCATATCCGTTATTTCATTAAGGCCGCCTTCAGCAACATTAATAAGCGACATGCCATCATTTATGTTGTTATGCCCCTGATCAAGTCCTTTTATACGCTCACGCATAGATTCGCTTACAGCCAGCCCCGCAGCATCATCTCCCGCCTTGTTGATCTTGTAACCTGATGAAAGCTTTTCCAGATCCTTATTAAGTGCGGTCTGGTTGATACCAAAATTTCTCAAGGTATTAATTGATGCTGAATTATGCCTGATTCTCATTTTAACTTTCCTCCTTGTCTCTATATATCCACATATCCATTGTGTACTCACGCATAATTAATTCCTAACTTATGTAAAATAAATACTCGTTATAAATCATATTCTCCATATCTAGACACTCTCTGTATGGTTGCCTTGCGTCTACGCACCTAGTGTGCGCATACCTTGCGTCCACGTAAGTTATATCGACAAATTTCTCAAAATATAATAGTCAAATCTAAAGATTGGCGCGAAAGATACATTTTTCATCACTCTTTGTATTACTAACTGAATTGCAGCAGGATGGAGAACTAACTATATGATAAAGTTACGTATTAAAGAGATATTGGCAGAACAGAATCGTACGAAATACTGGTTACAAAAAGAACTTGGTGAAACAAGCTATCGTAACCTCAGCAGACTTATGAACAACGAAGTTATATCGATACGTCTGGAAACTATTGATCGTCTGACAACTGCACTCAACTGCTCTCCTGGTGATCTTTTTGAGAAAAGTTGACAAAACAAAAACTGTTGCATTGTGATTAGTTTATAATCACAATGCAACAGCATCATTAGTGTCATGTCACACATATAGTGCAGATTCATTATCTTTTAACCAAGTTCAACTTTATCCAAATGAATCATATCTATGATCGCATTCAAAACAGATACATATATTTCCGCATCTGCTCATATATTATCTTTTCAACACGCCTCTTGATATCTTCAGGATAGTACGGTTCATTATTTAAAATGTTTCTGACATCACTTTTTGTGAATTTGAATTTCAGCTGATTTCCTTTGGACGATTGCCTTGCCTGTTCATATAGATTTTTTGAAAAAAGTTCAACCATAACTATATCCTTTGTATATCAAGCCAGAAGTAATCCTCTGCCATTCTTCCCTGCGTCTTTTCTATAATCAACATCGGATCATAAAACGGAAGATCCAATGCTTCCAATTGAATCTTCATCTTATCGCGGGTTCTGGGAAAACATCTTTCCTCCAAAAACTCCAGATAATCTGCATAGGTCGGTTCTTCAATAACTCCAAAGGCTCTGAACTGGAGGTTATCGGTATAATTTTTTATCACAACCTTCTCCTCACGATCATCAACATCTATCAAGGTGCAGAGATCATCTTTACACATATAAAGTAATCTCAGTGGCAATTTTTGAGGAGGAATCTCATACTGATCCGGTATATGAACATTTTCCTTGATAAGACGTAATAAAACCACTATAGGTCCTGTCACCTTAACTTTGCCGCTTTCCCAATGTTCAACAGTTTTTCTGGAAACATTACAAAAATAAGAAAACTGCTGTTGTGTCATTCCGACCATTTTCCGGACTGATCTTATTTCATCCGCTGTCATTTCTGTTGCAAATGCATAATGAGTGTTAGCCATCAGGTGTCCCTCCTCTCTTTTTCAGTTCAAATATATCCTAAATTTTAGGGTATTTCAATCAGGTTATAATTAGTCTACAAAAAAACCTCTCCCGTATCTAACCGAGAGAGGCTTTTTACATTAAACACCAACTATCATCCTGTAAATGTTCAATTTATTATCGCTCTATATTTTCATATAAATCAATTAATGCAATTTTAGGTTCCGAACAGATACGAAATCATCAACCGAGATCCTCGCCATTACTCTCGATAACCTTCTTGTACCAGTAGAAAGAATCCTTCTTCTTTCTTGAGTAATCGCCTGTTCCATCGTCATACTTAGAAACATAGATCATGCCGTAACGCTTAGCCATCTCACCTGTGGATGCAGAAACCAGGTCGATGCAGCCCCAAGGTGTGTAACCCATGAGATCAACTCCGTCTGCCACAGCCTCTTCCATCTGCTCGATGTGCTTGCGAAGGTAATCAATTCTGTAGGAGTCGTGAATGCTTCCGTCCGCCTCAAGCACATCCTTTGCGCCGAGACCATTCTCCACAACCATAAGAGGTTTCTGATAACGATCCCAGATTTCATTGAGAGTCCAGCGGAGTCCCTTAGGGTCGATCTGCCAGCCCCAGTCGGAAGCCTCAAGGTATGGATTCTTTGCTCCGCCTGCGATGTTACCGGCAACAGACTTGGCATTAGGATCTGTACTTGTACAGCTTGTCATGTAGTAGCTGAATGTATAGAAATCTACTGTTCCGTTTCTCAGGATTTCATCATCGCCCTCTTCCTTCCTGA